>JAWUVN010000001.1:0-26976 GCA_034112345.1 Bermanella sp.
AGTGTCCAGTGCAGTTAACTTCATTATTGGCTTGCCGCGAAATGGTTTCATTAAAACGCCGCATAAACAAGCTGAAATCACGAAAAACTTCACGCCATATCTAAATAAATTCATCCAGTTTTAATAGTTCTGCCGATGAAAATCTAGGGTCGGTTAAATAACGTTGGCTCAACGCATTGCCGTTGTACAGGGTGTGCCAGCGTGCAATCACTTCATCTCTAGACCAAGAGTCTGCTTTGTTTTTGTTAACATGCAATACGATATGGTAATGATTAGACATAATGGCGTAAGCGGCAATGTCGATAGAAAACGTATCAACTTGTTTAAACATTTCATTTTCTAACCATTCTCTACGGTGTTCGTAACTGGTTTGAGAGTTATGATCATATCCACACAGAAATGCTCTACGGACACAGCGAGAAACGCAGTGGTAGTAAGGGGTAGCATCTAAAGAAACTTGTTCCTTCCGTGCTTTAGGCATTTCGCATTCCTAGTAATAATTAACCTTAATAGGGTGATGGATTTTTATGCAGGATGCCATACGAAAAGAGTATGGAAGTTCTCATGCTTTTCTCTTAACATGACTGTCTTATTAGCCGAGGCTCTTAATATGACTGTCTTATTAGCCCGGTCCGGTCTTTATTAGCCCGGTCTGCATTGGAGGTTAGGTGGAGATGCCATCCATGTAGCTGATGGTGTTAATATCAACATAATAATCAACGGCACTATTAAAGGCGGAGACACCAGTAATTAAGGCCTAATAATACCAGCCAAAGAAAAAATTATGATTAAGAAGTTATTCATTAGTTTTTACTGATGTGCTAAAAATAAATCGTGCAGAATCAATCGATTATAAAAATAAGAACGTTAAATATCTAGAATTGGCAATTTAGGCAATACCGCGCATGCACACGATTAAAATCGTTAAGCCTACCTATAGACGTCTCTCTACAGTTCGCCATTAATTGGAAGTATAAAACATGAAACGATCACTCATTGCATTATCTGTATTGCTGAACATTGCACTTGTCATATTTTCTATTTGGATAGTTAATCTTCTTGGAAGTTTTTTGAATGGACTTCCAACCCGTGTGAATGATCAATACAATTTACTTTCCAATCATACAGCAGAGGTGGTTTTTTTAGGTGACAGCATCACTTTTGGAGGCATTTGGCACGAATGGTTTCCTAATGTTGATGTGGTTAACCGAGGTATAGGCGGCGATACAACGCAAATGGTGCTAGATCGTTTTGAGCAGGTAATAAGTCTTAAACCTAAGAAACTCTTTATAATGATTGGAGTGAACGATTTGAATAAAGGCTTAGGATCTGAAGTCGCGGTGGCTAATTACGATGTGTTATTTAACATCATTGATGTGAAATTACCTGATACAAATATTTATATACAAAGTGTTTTACCTGTTAATGATGATTGGAATTTTACTGATAATGCCGATATCCCAATTCTCAATGCGTCTCTTAAAAAACATGCGGCGAAACGTGGTTATACTTATATTGATTTACACAGCAAGTTTTCAGATTCAAACGGCTTGCTTATTCAAGACCTGAGCAGTGACGGGATTCATTTATTGGGGAAGGGTTATGCTCTTTGGCATAATGAGATTTTTGATTTTATTCATAATTAAGAAACCGTTAAGCATTCAATCAGCTAGTTCTTCACTTTTGGTATGACGACTGTTGTCGTCTTATCAATTTTATTCTAGTCATGTAGCGAAAAAATGCTTCGTTGCTAGAAGTGTCATTGGTTGTGTTATTTAAATACAGTTTTGAGTATTTCACTTGGTGGGTAACCAGTTGGTTGCTCAGGCTGGTGATAAAAATAAAGTCTCAGTTCTTGCTGATACAATCGGTTTCTTTTAGTTGTCCTTATCGCCTCTAAATATTCTCCATTATAGATAGCCCTATCAGTGGGATTACCTAAAATAGGTAGGCATAAAAAAGACGCCAAAAGGCGTCTTTTTTATTGTTTAACTATCTTTTTAAAGTCTAAGTTTTGATTTTATAGTCTTTAGCTAAAAGCATATAAAACGCAGGAACAATAAACAAAGTAAGCAGGGTGCCAACAGACATACCACCTACGATAACCCAGCCAATTTGTTCGCGGCTTTCTGCGCCTGCCCCTGTCGCCAAGGCCAGTGGGATGGCTCCTAATACCATGGCTGCGGTCGTCATTAATATCGGGCGTAAACGCATAGATGCAGCGTCGATAACGGCTTTTAATTTATCTGTGCCTTGTTCTTGCAGCTGATTCGCAAATTCAACAATTAAAATGCCGTGTTTGGTGATTAAACCCACCAAGGTCAGCAAACCAATTTGGCTATATACATTGGCTGTGCCGCCGCTTAACCATAATGCAATTACCGCACCTAGCAAAGCTGGTGGTACTGAGAACATAATGATTAACGGGCTTTTAAAGCTTTCAAACTGCGCGGCCAATACCAGGTAAATAAACAGCAGGGCCAGAATAAAGGTTTGTATTAAACCGGCACCCGATTCTTTAAATTCACGAGTTTGCCCTGAGTAGTCAACCATCACAGGAATGTTCATTTCTAGCGATAATGTATCAATGGCATCTTCAATAAAGGCTAAGCCGGTTTCAACATCCACACCTGGTGCAAGACCCGCTTGTACAATGGCTGATTTCAGTTTGTTAAAGTGGTTAAGCTCTTTAGGTGCAATGCTTTCACTTACGGTGACAATATTTGACAGTGGAATCATGCTACCGCCATTACCACGTACATAAATCTGGCTAATGTCTTGTGGGTTGGCTCGGCTTTCTTCTTCTACTTGAAGAATTACGTCGTATTGTTCTGTGCCTTTTTTGTAGCGTGTCACTTCACGGCCCGCCATCATGGTTTCTAATGTGGTGCCCAGTTCAGAAACCGTTACGCCTAAGTCAGCGGCTTTATCGCGATCAACTGAAATATCCAATTGTGGTTTATTCAGTTTCAAGTCTACGTCTGGCTGAGTAAATAGCCCTGCTGTATACACCTTGCCCATTAGAGCTTGAGTAAACTTATTCAGTTGCTCGTACCCTTGTGTGGTTTGAATCACCACTTCAATGGGTCTAGAAATAATGCTTTGACCTAATGACGGTGGCAGCATAGGAAACGACATTACACCCGGAATGCCCGCAAACATTGGGCCCATAATCGAATTAGCAATGGCTTGGGTAGAGCGATCACGGTCTTCCCAGTCATGAACTTTTAAGAACGAAATACTGTTGGTTGAAGCTGGAAAGCCCGTAATCATAAAGTAACGATCTTTTTCTGGGATGCCTTCGTACACGTTTTCAATTTGTTTAGAATAACGGTCTACGTAGGCGGTACTTGAACCTTCAGGTGCAATGGCAAAGCCAATGATAAAGCCACGGTCTTCTACTGGTGCCAATTCACTTGGAAGGTACTTGTATAAAACACCTAGGCCAACAACGGTGAGTAGTGCAACGCCCGCCACCCATTTTGTTTTGCCTAGCGCTTTTGATAAAAGGTTTTTGTAGAAGTTGGTTAACCCATTTAAAACTTCTTCGCCTTTTAAATAAAAGTTACTTGGGTTCTTTTCATGCCTTAATAGCTTTGATGCCATCATGGGCGCTAACGTTAAGGCCACAAATCCAGATACGATCACGGCACCAGCAAGGGTAAGTGCAAACTCGGTAAACAATTTACCGGTACGACCCGGCGTAAAGGCAACTGGCGCAAATACCGCTGCTAGGGTAAAGGTCATGGCGATTACCGCGAATGCAATTTCACGCATGCCTTTATAGGCGGCTTGCATGGGTTCCATGCCTTCTTCTATATAGCGATATATGTTTTCCAATACCACAATGGCATCATCTACCACCAGTCCTACAGCCAGTACTAAGGCTAAAAGGGTTAAGGTATTAATACTGAAACCAAATAGCAGCATTAAGCTGAATACACCAATCAATGAAACCGGAATGGTCATTAATGGAATCAATGTGGCGCGTAAGTTTCTTAAGAATAAAAAGATAACCACAACCACTAATGCAATGGCTTCAAAAATGGTGGTGAATACCGAATCGATGGATCGTGAGATAAACACTGAAGAGTCGTAGGCAATTTCTACTTTCATGCCTTCAGGTAGTGCCGCACGAATATCAGGTAAACGCCCTTGAATGCCGTCGCTTACGGAAAGAGGGTTAGCGGTAGATTGTTTAACCACACCCAGTGCAACCGCGCCTTTTTGATTAAAGCGTGATATCACTCGTTCACTTTTGGCACCTTGTTCTACTCTTGCTACATCTTTAAGGCGAACCAAGTAATTATTATTCTTACGGATAATTATGTTTTCGAATTCAACTTCACGATTCAAATCGGTTTTTGTTAAAACCGTAAATTCACGCTCAACACTTTCAATTCGACCAGCAGGCACTTCGATGTTTTGTTGGCGTAATGCCAATTCAACTTCTTGTGCGGTGATGTTGTAAGCGGCCATTTTATTGCTGTTTAGCCAGATACGCATGGCGTATTCACGTTCGCCGGCCAAAATTACATTAGCCACACCAGGAACCGTTTGTAACGGATCTTTTACTTGTCGGTCTGCGTATTCGGTTACGTCTAGCGCAGAATGTCGATCACTTGAAAACGCCATCCATATAATGGGCTGAGCATCGGCTTCAACTTTAGAAACAATGGGTTCTTCAATGCCAGAAGGCAGTTGACCACGCACACGGCCAACACGATCACGAACATCGTTGGCGGCACTATCGGCATCTCGATCTAGCTTAAAGTAAACCGTAATTTGTGATTTTTCAGAACTGTTCTTTGAAACAAGGTAGTCAATGCCTTCAACACCGGATAGGGAGTCTTCTAAGATTTGTGCTACTTGAGACTCCATAATGGAGGCGTTGGCACCTATATAAAGAGTCTCAACGGTTACAACTGGTACGTCAATATTTGGGTATTCTCGAACGGTTAACCGTTCAAACGCAATCACCCCAAGTAATACCACCAGTATGTTTAATACCGAGGCAAATACTGGGCGTTTAATGCTTATATCAGAAAGATTCATGTGTGCACCTACTGATTACTGGCTTGTAGCATTTCAGGAAACAAGGGTGTGACAGGCGCGCCTGAGCGTAATTTCATTTGGCCTGCAATTATCACAACGTCGCCAGCGATTACGCCTGATACCAATTCAACTTCGGCTTTTCTGCGCTGTCCAATTGTCACGGGTACTTGTACTACTTTACCTTCAACCACTTTCATTATGTGGTATTGCTGACCTTGTGGAATCAAAGCTTGTTCGGGCACTAAGATTGCACTTTCGTTTTTGCTAACCTCAAGTATTACGTTGGCAAATAAACCTGGGCGTAATTCAAGTGATGCATTTTGAATCACGGCTCTTACCATCAGGCTGCGGGTTTGTTCGTTTAGTGCTGGGGCAATTGCAGATACAACCCCTTGATAGGTTTTACCTGGAAAAGCAGGGGTGCTGATGGTGATGTTTTGCCCTAGTTTTACTTGGCTTAGGTAGGTTTCTGGTAATGCAAAATCAAATTTAAGCGTCGTCAATTCAACTAGGCGAACAAGATCTTGGCCTGCGTTCACGTAATCACCAATCCCTAGGTCGTGTAAACCAATCATGCCTTTAAATGGCGCCTTTATCGTCAGCTTGTCTAATTGGGCTTGAGCGTATTCGGCTTGAGATTGGTTAATGCTTACGTTAGCAGCGGCTGAGTCTAAATCGGTTTCGCTGGCAACCTTTTGCTTAAACAGCTTTTGCATGCGTTTGTATTCAGTATTACTGAGTTTAACGCGGGCACGGGCTTCTTTTAGTTGGGCTTTTTGTGTGCTGTTATCTAACTGAAATAATGCCGTTTGGCTGTTTACTTGTGTACCGTCTTCAAAGCTTATGGCTTTAATTCGCCCTGAAACTTCAGGAGATAAGATAACCGATTGGTTGGCTTTTAAGTTACCAATAGAATTAATGGTTTGATAAAGGGTTTCATGTTGAACCTTAATAACCTCGGCAGGTAGCCCACCTTGAGCCATTACACCCATTGAAAGCAATGTGAGCAGCGCAATGAAGCTGGCTTTAAATATGCTATTTAAGCGTTTCATAATTCATCCCTAGTCTAAAATCGCCACCATAATAAGCCTGAAATGAAAAAACTGCATGCAGAGTTTTCGAAAATGATTGTTGCGCATACTGAACAAACGATTAGATATTAAAGCTATTGATTTAAAAATTAGATTGTGCACAAGATTAAATTTCATGACTGAAAATAAGGGGTTGTAACAGAGAATGCCAGCCAGCCTGCATGAGGCTTAGAGATATGGGCGCTAGCTAATTAATCATATAGATACGAGGGTGAGAATTATTGTTTTAGATGGCAAAAACGATTCAATTCGTTTCACGCTGATGCCTAGGAACAGGAACAGGAACAGGAACAGGAACAGGAACAGGAACAGGAACAGGAACAGGAACAGGAATAAAGAGAATGACCCTTAAGTATGAGTTAAGGGTCTTAATAGGTTGATGTTACCAGCGCTGTTTGGGTTCATGCATGATCAAGTGAAGGAAAGGCCCTTGCTAATAGACTGATACAAGCGAAGTGACTATTTACCATCAGGCCTTGGAGTTAGCCAAATAACAGCAAAACGAATAAAGATTAATAAGCTGCTGCAAGCCGCTAATATTGCACTTAGCATAATCAATTGCATGCTTAGCCCAAATACCGCAATGAATAAAGTACGCACCAGTAGGCTGATAGTTAATAATGCAAAGGCCGTTATTATCACCTTATCATGCACGATCACTCGCCCGGTATGACCCAAGCTTACTCTTGATACCATGGATAAAATCAACCCCATTACGCCGCCAATGGCCAGAATGTGGATGGGGATCGAGCCTAGGTCAATCCAGTTTTTTAACACTGGTGTTAATGCTAATACTAAAAATCCTAAAGGCAATGCCCCGTAAAACAACCAAAGAGACCAAAGCATGGGTTGCTGCCAAATGTCTCTGTGGTGCCATAATTTCAAACGCATACTATGGGCAATGAATAAGAGAGCTGCACAGCTGGCGGTTAGGGTTCTGGTAATAACATTATCAGCAAGTATGTTGGCTGTTAATAAGTAGATAATTACCAGTAACACTAAAGGAATGGTCGCTGCTAGAAACACGGATTTAGATTCGCTGGGCAATTTAACGCCTAGTTTGTTTGCGGTAAAAAATGGAATTACGCGACCACCAATCATGGTAATCATGATCACAATTAATAGCACGTTAGCATGCAGTAATGGGCTAGGGACTATGCCGTGGGTATCTATCTGATATAACAAGGCGCAATCAAATAGTGCAAATAGCACTAAAATTACAGGGGCAAAAATATTACGCCACATGCGTTTTTGAATAATCGGGCGGGCAATAAACAAGGCCGCTAATAGCGGCACAATAATTTGCGAAGTTAGAACCACTGCAAACGGTAGATCGTTGCCATACGCCATAACCCCTCGTGCAAATAGCCAAAGTAACCATAAGATAAACAAGCCAGTTGGAGGCGCAGTTTCTAATCCGGTCCAATTTCGCGCAGCCGTTAATAAAAAGCCCATAATAATGGCCAATGCAAACCCCGTAATTAGTTCATGAGGGTGCCAGAATAAAAAACCACCAAAGGGGTTAAAGTGCGTGGTAATGATGCTTTGAGCATCGGGTTGCCAAAAGGCTGCCCAAACAAATAACGCCAGTGCAGAAAATAAGATACCGGATGCAAAAAAGGGTCTGAATCCCACAGAAAAGAAAGCTGAGCGCATCATGGGAAACTCCTAAAATAATATGGGTTCATAGTAGCAAAGAGAGGAATAGAAGGCTTGATTAGACTTCGTATTTTAGTGATTCAAAGTGGGTATGTTCTTGATGTTTGTTAAGCGGTTGCGTTATTGGGGCTAGATTGTGAAATAGACGTGTTTTTTGATCGTTAGGGTAGAGTTTGTTATTATGCGCCACTCAGGCAAGCAGGTTGCCATAGCCCTAAATTTTGGTGGTTTCAGAGTCTAATCTAACGTGCTAATTCGTAGAATTGGCACATGTAGATTAAAGAAATCATGTTTATTAGTGAAACCATGCACATGAGCAATCAAAATATTAAGTACGATTTAGCCTCCAGAAGCTACCACTGGCTATCTGCACTGGTTATTTTATGGGCGACCTTTTCAGGGTTCTTAATTATATCTTTAAGTATGGATGAGAACACCAAGCATCAAATCGAGCAGTTTAATATTGCTATTACAGCCATCTTTATCCCCGTATTCTTTTTACGCATCGTTCATAGGTTAAGAACAATTGCTCCACCACATAATGAGCAGCTTGCAAAATATGAAGTAACCATTGCTAAAGTGATGCACACACTATTATATGTTCTTGTATCTACGGTGCTAGTTAGTGGCATTCTTATGATGGAGCACGACATTCATATTTTCAGTTTTATTCAATTTGATGCTTTGATTTCCAATAAAGGCATCACAGCAGTATTTAAGACATTACATGATATATCGACGCGTCTTTTAGCTATTGGTATATTGCTGCATTTATTGGCTTTGATTAAGCATGAAGTTCTTGGCCATAGAATACTGAAAAGAATGATTTAAATAGAATTTTGAATAGTATTTTGAATAGGGTATTGAACTGGCTTTCAATTCCCTACTAAGTAAATAGATTTTAAGGTCAGCCATATCTGGCTAGCCTTTATTTATGATTAGCTGCTCAATCATTCCTATACGATCTTGCCCCCAAAATATATTACCGTCATAACAAAAACTAGGTACGCCCCAGCAGCCTTGCTGGTACATTTCTTTTAAATTGTCATTCACTTCTTTTTTCCAGTATGTATTGTTTATATGGCTACTTGCAGTCTCCCAGTTTAACCCACAGCGCTCGATGATTATTTTCATGCCAGTATCCGTTTCGGCCCGTATACCCTGTGTGTTCACTGCTCGTGCAAAACTCAATAAAAAGTCTTGTAGTTTGTTGTGATTACGAGCGTAGCTTAATAGGGCGTAACACCGCTCAACGGCTGGCCCTAACGGGTCTGCAACATAGCCATAAGGTAAGCCTAGTTTTTGAGCTTCTCGCTTAGTGTCTAAAAAAATATACATTTTTTTAACGGTTGGAACATTCATTCCGCGCATCATCATGGGCAGTACAGGTTTTATAATCAGTGGAATTTTATAATGTTCGCTAAGCTTTACTGCGCGTTCTAAGCCAATATAAGAATAGGGGCTGCGGGCAGACCAATAAATAGTTAACGGTTTTGTTTTATCTATTTCTGCTTCTAACGCTGGCGAAAGAGTTTGATTACAAAAGTCTTTATAGGTGAGGTTGAATTCAACTTTGATATCTTTATGGGTAGCCAATCCCTGTTTAATTAAACGGGTTTCTAAATGATCTAATCTATCTAAACCCCAATACCATTCACTCTCAAAATTAATCATGGCACCAAAATAATGGCCTTTTTTAGCAAGTAACGCTTGATTGCTTTTTAAGTGATCAAAGAATGATGATTTGTTTAAGGGGGTTGCGTTTGGGTCAATATTGAAATGACCATGCCAAACTTGATTGAAAACTTCTTTGGCCACATGGATAAAGTCAGAATTGGATTCAGCCTTTAATAGCAGCGTTGTCGCAGCTTCTAATATTTCTCGATCTTTAACCACGGTATGTTCAATTGGAAAGACTAACTTATACAGTTTCGCTAAATGTCCCGCGTCATGACCTGCGTATTCATGCCACATATCCATTGCAGGAAACATATCGGGTTGAAGTTCTAATACGGTGTGAAAATTTGCTTGTACATTAAAGCGCGCAAGAAATGGTTCAATTACTTGAACTAACAGGTAGCTGTATGGATCATCTATACGCAAGAATATATCCAGGGTCGGGCTGTCTCCTTTTAAATATCGACGACACTTATAAACGGAGCGCTTTATATTCTTTAAGTTGTCGCTGGATATCACCCTAGTAATGTAAGGCATAATGGCATTGGACATATTGATTTACCGGTATTTATTTTTATGTGGGCTTATGTAAGGTAATCGAAAAGCGCTTTATAAGCTTACTATAACGGATTCTAATGATAAAAATCATATGAGTGAAAAAGATCGTGTTTAGTGATCGTACCAACACATCCCCTTAACTAGATTGAAGGGGCTACTGGCAGCCATGGCTTAAATTACGTAAAATGATTAACTTAGGCTTTTCTTCAATGAATAGAATTACGTAAGAGACTGATATGAGCGATTTAGTAAGCTATAAGTTAGATGGGCAGGTTGCCACTATAACAATGCAAAATGGCAAGGTTAACGCCATGTCTCCTGATCATATTGCTGCGATTAACGGCGCATTAGATCAAGCTGAAGCGGATAAAGCCGTTGTGATGTTAGTTGGGCAGCCGGGTATTTTCTCTGCGGGTTTTGATCTTAAAGTATTTAAATCAGGCCCTAAAGAAGGGTTTGAGATGGTGAAAGCGGGTTCAACACTATGTCGTCGTATGTTGGCATTTCCAACCCCTGTTATTGGTGTATGTACTGGACATTCAGTTGCGCAAGGTTGCTTTACACTGATGGCGTGCGACTACCGTATTGGTGTCGATGGCGAATTCCAGTTAGGTTTAAACGAAGTACAAATTGGTATGACGATGCATCACTTTGGTATTGAATTGCCTCGCTTCCGTTTAACGCCTTCATATTTTCAGCGAGCGGTTATTAATGCTCAAATGTTCTCACCTGCTGAAGCAGTAGAGGCTGGATTACTGGATAAAATTGTACCGGCTGACCAGCTAATAGAGAAAGCATATGCTGAAGCACAGCGTCTTGCAGGTCTAAATATGGCTGCGCATAAAGCCACCAAACTTAAAGTACGCGCTGAAATGCTTAAAGTGCTTGATGATGCCATTGAAAAAGATTTCACTGAGCAAACAGCAGCACTAAAATAAGTCGTATATTTTAATGCAGCTGTTAAATAGGCTAGGTAATGAGTCCTTAGCCTATTTAATTTTAGTATGTATCATTTCTTGTGTGCCTAATATAAGGCTCACCTGATCGTTATCATATCATTATGAATGGTTTTCAAAGAGACCTGATTCTGAATCTTCTTCTGGTTCTTTGTTTGTTTTAGATTGTTTATACTTTGGAATTTTAAAGTCTAAATAGAAACACAAAAAACCACAGGCTAAAAATCCGCATTGAATGTTCAGCACCCAACCTTGGCTGTCCCATATCCAGCGGTCGTTAACTGCACCATCTGCAATCACCGTTACTAAAAATAACAGACCGACCAATCGAATCATTAAATGACTGAGTTTAAAACTATTGCCATAAACAAACGGTAATACAATAAAGCTTAGCCAGCTTCCCCAGAATAATCCCATTTCAATATTAATTTGCTGCTCGCCAAAGGAAAATATCCGTAAAATTTGACTAGAAGCAATAGCCACTGTCATTGCTACAACTAATCCACCACAGGTGCCCAAAGTGAGTTTTCCTAGCCAGTGATGATCGTTTGATGTCTGTAAATTTTTACGACGACGCTCAAGCCAAAGCATATTACCAGTGACAATTAAACCGCATGCGGCTAAAGCCGAGATGGCGTATATCACTTTCAACCAGCTATCGCCAAATAACACGTAGTGCAAGGGTGTGACAGAGGCAAAAATTCTCTGAAACGGACCTTTACCAATGAAACTGCCATGGTGAACGGCTTCTCCTGTTGCAATCATGTATGTCGTACTTTCTAAGTTACTTAACTTGGAATGATGGCCACCTGAAAATTTAATAAAACCATTTTTATCATTAAGGCCATCAATAAAAATAAGATTGAAGTCCATGTCTGGCATGCTTTCTTTTTGCTTGATGACTAACTGGTTTAAAGATTGAGACGGTATGTATTCTTGAGTGAGTTCTGCTTTTGGACCTAACACGGCTTCAGTGGCCTTGCCTACATCTCCATTAAAAGCCGCAACAGCGAGTATGGGAGATATTAATCCTAGCAATCCTAAAATAGTGCCACTAAATGCCAAAATAAATGTAAAGGGTAATGACCATAAACCCAAAATTTTGTGCTGGTCAGTCAATAATAATCGCCAGCTGCGCTTTGCTCTTAGCATGACAAACTCTTTACGCCATTTAAGATGAATAAAAATTCCGGCGATAATGGCCAGCAACATCGCCATACCTGATAACCCCACCAAATATCGGCCCCAAGGGTTTGGAAGGTGCAAGTCAGTATGCAAATGCGCTAACAGCTCAGCAAGATCAGAGGTAGCTGGCGGCTGTATTTCATATGTATTAGGATTTATTTTTATGATATGCGATGGGCTTTCATCTTTGGGGAAATGTGCGAAATAAATATTCCCATCTATTTCATTAGCCGGTTGAAGGAAAAATGTACTGTGCTCGAATCCTTGGTCTTGGGCGACCAATAATGCTTTATCAAAATCTTGTTTGTCAGTATTTAATACTGGATTATTAGGCGTTTGCCAATGAGCAAGTTCGGCTTCGAATAACGCGGGAATGCCTGAAAAGGTGACAATGAATAACAAAATCCCACTGATAATACCGATCCAGCCATGAGTCTTATAAAGCGTTTTATGTGTAGCTTGTTGCATACAGATCCCCTAAGAAAAAGGCTTTAACAGCATGGTGATGTCTAATATGGCGACAGGTATCAAAATACTAAATATTCGTAACCAAGCATTCGACCCTTTTTCAGCAAGAATGGTCCAGTAAAATAATCCGGCCCAAAAAATAAAAAAGAAAGTGCCACCAGCAAATATATGTTCAACCGTATCGCCAAAATGCCAGATGAGTGTTATGCCAATAGTGAGGGCAATGGTACAAATTAATGTGCCAAATAGAGCAGCTATCACTTTACTCGTATTGCTTTCAATTTTTTCCTTTAGCCAATTCATGACAGCCCCCCCATTTGTTGATAAAAATTAATCGTCAAAAAAATGAGGCTAAGCACTGTGAGATAAGGAACTGATTCAGATTGGAAAATTCGTAATTGGACAAAAGACAATGCAAGCGCCATAAGGGAAAATAACCAATAGAATATTCCTTGTTCCCAGCCAAAAGGTTGGCCGACCAATAATATTGAAAAAAGTAGTAACAATATTCCGCCAATGCGTCTGGGTTTTGCGATCTTTATACTGTGGGTCTCTTTAACGCTGTACAGTAAGTGTAACGCTGGCCAAATTAAAAATATTCCTAAGGGCATATATTCATCCTTAAAATGTAGTATTCGTATAAGTTAAAAAAGCAAACAATCTGCACTGGGCAGATTGTTTGCTTTTACTTTTAATATCAATATTAACTAAAAGTTATATTGAGCAACTAAGCCAAAACTACGTTCTGGTACAAGGATGTTGTAGTCTCCGTAAATATCAAAGTCTGCGGAATAGTCAGCATAAGAATATTCATAAGTGCTGCCTTCAGTATCTAAAAGGTTATTAATGTATGCACTTATTTGCCAATCAATCGCGGTGTAGCCCACACGAAAATTCGTTACAACGTATGAATTAAGTTGTCGCGTATTTTCATTGTTTAAATAACTGCTACCGGTATAGCTAGCAATTAAAAAAGCATTAATTCCTAGACCTTGATCAAACCCAACTCCTACTGCGCCAGTTTTTTCAGGTGCGTATTGGAATTGGTTGCCTGAAAAATCTTTTGATCCAACGACAAAGTCTTCATAGCGAGTTTTTGCAACGGCCATGTTAGCAAATACACTTACACCGATATCTGCGCGGTAATTTACATCAAGCTCTGCACCTTTAAGTGTTGATGAACCAGCATTGGTGATGTATCTATCGTATACACTTCCTGTTGTACCGAAAGCTTGTACTTGTTGGTCTTCCCATTTCATGTAATACAAGTTGCCGTTTAGCGTAAGGCGATTGTCGAGCCACTGACTGCGTACAGACATCTCATGGTTTGTTACGAACTCTGGGTCGTATTCAACAACGGCTTCAACCCCTGTTGGGTTTAGGCTGATGCCACCTGATCGATAACCACGAGATACAACATAACCAGTACTTAAGGAGTCACTGAATTCATGTCGAATCCCTAATTTTGGTAATAAAACTTTGTGAGTTGTATCTTTATGAGCCGTATTACTGGCTTGAGCCGCAAGGGTATTTAACATTTGGTTAAGATCACCTGGCTGGAAATTAATTGCACCTGCACCACCAGAAATATCAACACCACCCGCCGTTAGGTAGGGGGTGAATTGTGCAAAAGTAGCTTGTGCATATTGCTCAGCTTCTTGAGCGGTTGGCGCTTGTGATAGGCCAAGTTGCTGCCAATATGTGCTGTAAGTGCTGGCAGTAGTAAGGGTATTAAAGTATGCACCAGCATGGCTGTTAATGGCTTCAATGTCAGTTGTGTTTGTATTTGTAGCTGTAATGCCTGCTGTATTTAGGTTTCTTTCGTATTCGGCACGTAATCCAAATAATGCTGTTGTGGCTTTTGTGATTTTCCAATCGGCTTCCATGAACAACGCATGGTTAGTGGCTTCTCGAGCAGAACCTTCATCAACGTATTCTGTTGTTAAAACGGTATCACTCTTACCGTTTGTATAAGGAGCAACGGCGCCAAGTTGGGATAATAAACCGGTGACAGCGTAAAAGTTTGGAAGGTAAGCATCCAGTGGGTTTGCTAGCGTAAAGTCGTAACCACGAACCTCTTCACTTTTACCATAGTAGTAACCTAAGCTAGAGCGTACTGTGCCATTGTCGAAAGTGACTCTTAATTCTTGGTTAAGGCTTTCATCTTCTTCGTGTTCGTTTCGTGTGCCAAGATTACCAGCATTTATGTAATCTGAGTTGGTAGGCGCTAAAGTATCGGCATCACTTTTCACATCAACGGTTTTACTTGAGTGAGAGGTTATTGATGTGAAACTTAAAGTATCCGAAAAATATTTTTGCAGCTTAAGGGTTTGGTAATTCAGTTTTTTATGGTTGTTGGCAATCACATCACGGTACGCAGTAAAGTCGCCTTCGTTGCACGTAAATACTCCTGCAACTGTATTATTTGAACCACATGATCTGTTATCGCCAGATTCCACTTCATCCTGTCCAAGGGTTAGCAGGGCTTCGAAATCTTCAGATGGTTTAAATAACAGCTTAATACGGCCATTGGTATGTTCGTTTTTAGCTTCATCATCCTTACCTGTGTATAGGTTGGTGATTTGGCCGTCTGTATAGGTACGCTCAGCTGCTATGCGAACAGCCAGTTTGTCGCTTAGACCCTGGTTATACATTACGCTGCTAATTTGAGTGTTATCACTGCCAACACCTAGGCGAACAGAGCCTTGCGTATCAAAAGCAGGGTCATTCGACTTTACGACAATGGTGCCTGCCAGTGCGTTTTTACCTTGGCTAGTAGATTGAGGGCCTTTATATACCTCAATGTTTTCTACATCCCACAACGATAATCCCATGTCTAATAGATCAGCATCAAAGTAGGCACCATCCATAATGATACTTGCCGTGTCAGCCGTTGATGTATCGGATGTTGGACCGCCTTCAGCATTGATGCCTCGAATGCTGAAACCGCCGCGACCATTGGTGCGGGCATTGGGGGTTAAAACAAGGGCATCGCTGAGTTCGTATGTGTTATTCGCTTGCAGTTGTTCGGCATCCACTACGCTAATTCCGCTGGTGGTAGATTGTAAATCTCGAACCAATTTTCCGCCTGTTACGGTGATGCGATTTAATTCTATTAAATCTGTTTCTTGATCGGCAGCCTTTGCTACCGCTACTTCTGTGTCGATACTTTGCGACATAGCGACATTGGATAACGCTAAGGTAATGGCTAAGGCCAGCTTTTGCTTCATAAACATCATGTGTGTCCCAGTTGTTTGGTCTAAATGATCGTAATGTGTAGATCTATTGTTCTCTTGGGTGAGAATCTTATTGGTAATCGCGCGGATTATACACAAATACTAATACGAGTCATTATCAATCTCATTAAGTTTATTCCCGGTAGTGCACCGGATAGACTTGCGATTGATAATCATTTGCATTAACTTAGATGCAAGAAAACTCGACTTACATGAAATCAGGAGCGCGTATGAATTATCTATGTGATGGCCATAGAGATGAATTTGTTAATAACCCGCAGCAGGCTGTACAGGCATGGAAGGAGATTATTTTACAAGCCCGAGAGTCATATCACCTGCAAGATTGGGAGAGATCGACTCTAGTTTATGGAAATGCATTTGAGATATCTGAGTTACTGTTAAGCAGTTACCCCACTCAGTTTTCTGTTGATCGCTATCTTCGTACAGCGTTAGAGTTTGCTTACTCATTAAGAAAAGGGCGTGAGGATGCAGATCTAGATGCATTTATTGTTCATGTGAAAGGCAATGTAGAAACCATTAAGCACACGATGGCTATTTCTATGTTGATGCAGCCTCTTGAGGAGGTAATCAAGCTTCCAATTGATGTGGCTGATTTCTGGATGAAATCCTTACTGTCATTAGATTACATTGAGGCTAGAGTGCTGCATTAAATATAGGTGCTTATTTCTAGTGATGAGAATCATGCAGTCTTGCAGACTGTAATCTGGATTCTGTTTTATTAGAGAAATATGTGGTTGGATTCACCTGTTTGATGCCGATATTTCGCAGCATAACAGCTTACAATACAAGCCTTTGGATGTTGAAAGGGAGGTACCATTTTTGCACGCGATGAATCGTTTCTAAGAGCATGAATGTGTTGTTATGTATGCGTTACATTTAAAGCTCGTAAGCTGGAAAAATCAATATAATAACCTAGAATTAATGTATACCCTAAAACATGGGTCTCAGGACGAGCTTAACTGGCCCATGACGATCGCCAATAAAAATATCACCCTTAGGCAAACGCTGCTGATTACAGGGGCTATGCTGCTTTTGCTTTATGGCGCGATCCTATTCATTTACCAGCACCTATCTTTTAATCAAATCAAAACAGAATTTCAGCAGCGTATTAGCAGTGAAATAGATGCACGCCAACATACCATCCAAAAAAATATCAATAAACAGCATCAGCGCATTCAATTTTTATACACCATACCTCCAATACAGGGGATTGCTAGAGCCACGGCCAATAATGGAATAGACCCTGTTGACCAGACAAAGCTGAAGGGGTGGAAAACCCGACTGTCGACTATTTTTGAAGGGTATTTACAAAACTACCCTGATATTAATCAAATTCGTTATATTGGTGTAGCAAATAACGGTAAAGAAATTGTACGGGTTGATCGGCGCGGCTCTCATATAAAAACCATTACACCTACACGATTGCAATCTAAGGGTGACACTGATTACTTTAAAGAAATAAGTAAGTATCACCCCCGCAAAGTTTATATCTCAAATATTAACTTAAACCGTGAGTATGGAGAGATACAACTGCCTTACTCTCCAACTCAGCGCATCGCCATGCCCGTTTTTGGCTTAGATAATAAGATATTTGGTATTGTGATTATAAATATTGATGCGCCTTATCAAATAGATGAATTTACAAATAGTTTAAATGAAGACCTAAGTATCTATATTCTGAACAGTAGTGGAGGCTATGTTTATAATCCTGCTAATGAAATGTCATTTTTATTCGAATTCAATAAAGACAGTAATTGGAGGAATGACTTTCAAGAAATGTCAGAAAAAGTTAATGGCAGTGATTTAATGGAAGCTGTTAATCTTGAAAGTAATAAAAAGATTTATTATTTAAGTAATAAAATATTACTTTCAGGAATAGAAGAGGGTCGGTTTTTAACGTTAGTGATTGGTGTGGATGAGTCTATTTTAAATGCATTTATTTATGATCGTACCAGAACTCTAGCAGAGATACTCGGCGTTCTATTAGTGATAGTTTTTGTATTATTTTCTGTCTATCAAGTGAATATACATAAAAGAATTAGCATGATTTATGATCAAGCTGAGTTTAAAGCCATAGTATCGGGTTCTCACGAAGGTATTGTGGCAATGGATAAATTAGGGATTATTAATAGTTGGAATAATGCTGCCAATAATATCACTGGTTATACTGAACAAATGGCCAAAGGACAGTCGGTATTTGATTTGTTTTTAACTGATGCTCAGAAAAAAGTGATAGAGCCTACTATCAAAAGTGTGTACGAAAATGGTGATTCAATTACATTTGAATGTCATGCTAAAACTCGAAAAGGCAGTCATATAATATTGGTAATAAATCTCTCACCTATTACCTTAGATAGTGGTAATACAATTGGTGTGGCGGCATTGTTTAGTGATGTGACCGGAAAAAAACAAATTGAAAAAGACATTCTAGAACTTAATTCTTCACTTGAAGAAAAAGTTAAAAATAGAACCAAAGAATTAGAAGATGCACGTAATAATGCGATAGATGCAAATATGATAAAAAGTGACTTTATTGCAAATGTAAGTCATGAAATTAGAACGCCGATGAATGGTGTTCTGGGAATGCTTGATTTATTGGCCAAAGACACGTTGACTAAGCGTCAGCGTCATCAATTGGAAATGGCTAAGTACTCAGCTCAAAATTTAACGCACTTGGTAAATGACATTTTGGATATGTCAAAAATTGAGTCGGGTAAGCTTGAAGTCGATGAAAGTGAATTCAACTTGGTTAAATTACTATCTGATATTTCATCTTCGTTATCCATTCGCATTCAAGCTAAAGACATTGATCTTATTTTAGATGCTACAAAAATACAGCATGAGAATGTAATAGGCGATTCCATGCGAATTAATCAAATCATCACTAACCTTGTCGGTAATTCGTTAAAGTTTACAGAACAGGGTGAAATTATTGTTACTGCAGAGACTCAAGAAAAAAACAACGGTAATATTATTTTAAAGTGTAACGTGATGGATACAGGAAAGGGTATTGCACCAGACAAAATAGATTCTTTATTTGAATCATTTACTCAAGAAAATAGCAGTATCACTAAACAGTATGGTGGCACTGGATTAGGGCTAACTATTAGTAGACAGTTGTGCACGTTAATGAACGGGTCGATTACTGCAAATAGCATAGAAGGTGAGGGGAGTACCTTTAGTTTTGATGTTGAGCTTCAAACAAGCCCAGCTAAAGAGAATGAGATTCTAGACCGCCGTTATCCAAAATCGACTATATTAATTGCCAGCGCTAATGTGCGCCTGCTTGAGTCTTTAGATATACAGTTGCAAAATTTTGGGTGTGAAACACATATTGCTGATTCTCACTATACATTGCATAACGCATTAGAAGGCGATCAGACGTTTGATTTGGCCTTGGTAGATGATCAGCTATCTAATACTATTATTTCTGAACTAGAAGAATTTAACATGAAAGGTGTTATCGATAAGTCGACCATCTATATTTTAGAAAGCTCTAAAGATAGCCTAATCGACAGGCATCATTTTAAAAATATTATGAAACCGGTTACTCCCGTTAGCTTGGTGTATTGCTTAAATAATGTATTTAATTGTAATGATCCGAGCAAGAGCCTAAAAAATACAAATAAAAACGATGCTAATAATCCGCTTAAAGGCTGCTCTATTTTAATTGTAGATGACAACCTAATTAATCTTGAAGTCGCACAAGGCGTCATTGAAGAGTTTGAAGCAGACATTATATTAGCCAATAGTGCGCAAGCGTGTTTTGAGGAAATATCAAAGCAACATTTTGATTTTGTGTTAATGGATTGCCAAATGCCTAAGATGGATGGGTATACCGCCACTCGAAAAATTCGTAATGGTGAATTTGGAGATGCCAATAAAGATTTAGTCATTATCGCCATGACAGCCCATGCCATGACAGGGGCTAGAGACACTTGTATAACCGCAGGTATGAATGACTATATACCTAAACCCATAAACCCTGCATTTATCAAGGCCACGCTGTTAAAGTGGGTTGATCCTAAGTAAGCCTGTGTTTTTACGCTTTATCTGCTTAATCAGAGCCATTCTAGAGGAATCGACGTTATTAACTGAGCGTTTAAAGATTACACCTAAGTAGGGCTTCACCCTTTAATGCTAATCGTGGCAACACAGAATCCCCCATCATCTTGATTATCAGAATACAGTGAAAAGTAACCTAGTTGTCAGTCATAGAGCACCCCGTATGGGCGATTAGGCCAATCAACAAGAGTCATATAGCTCTGGTTCTATTGGGTGAAATCGGCAATAATCCACCAATATTGCTAATTAGAGTCTCAATTTCGTGAATTACCTTAATTTAACCGACAGTGCTGCAAGCTACATTCAAACCTCAATTAAAGAGGGTGTTGTTACCATTCAGATGAACACGCCGAAGAAGCTAAACGGCTGGACAAATGAAATGATGGAAGCGTTTTCGAGTGCATTCGAAAACGCCAAGCAAGATGCCGACACTAAAGCGGTTATTTTTACAGGCGTGGGCAATTACTTTTCAGCAGGTGTTAACTTGGGCGGTACCATCAAGGTTATGCATCCTAAAACCTTGCACTCTTTAATCTTAAATCACAACCAAGGCTTATTTGAGTTATTCCTTGATTTTCCTAAACCAATATTAGTGGCTGTTAATGGCCCGGCGATTGGTGCAAGCGTAACATCGGCAACCTTGTGTGACGGTATTATTGCTTCTGATACAGCAACATTCTTAACACCATTTGCAGCGTTAGGCATTACACCAGAAGGGTGTTCAAGCATACATTTTGCCAGACTAATGGGTGAACAAAATGCACAGCGCATGCTGGGTAGCGAAGGTTGGAAACCTACAGCACAAGAAGCATTAGAAGCAGGCTTGGTACAATCGGTTGTAGCCAAAGATCAGCTTCAAGATGAGGCTCAAAAAATTGCACAAGACTGGGTGGCCACAGGTCGCGTACGTACTTTTCTTGGGGGCAGTGAATTAGCCGAATTAAAAGCGGTTAACGAGCGTGAATCACTTGAACTGGCTGACCAGTTTTTAGGTGCTAATTTTTTACGTGAACAGTTTAAGTTTCTTTGGAGTAAGAAGAAGCGCGTACCAGCGATAGTATTCTTATTGCTTTGGTTATCACGCCCACTTTGGAAGTTTCTTTTAAAGTAAGGGTATATTAACGCCCATGATTAAGGGCTTGTGAATAAAAAGGGAAAGCATATGCTTTCCCTTTTTTGTTGTTATAAAAAATGTGTCTTTAACCATTCAAAAGATAGTGAGCATAAATACTGGCAGCGTAGCCCAAAGCAATAGCCCAGCTCCATTTCATGTGACTGAAAAATGTATACAAGCCTTTTGATTGCCCCATTAAGGCCACGCCTGCTGCTGAACCCACAGATAGTAAACTGCCACCCACACCCGCTGTCATGGTGACCAGTAACCATTGATAAGTATTCATCTCGTAGTTCATAGTCAATATGGCAAACATAACGGGAATGTTATCAACCACAGCCGATACCAAGCCCGCAATGATGTTGGCATTAGTTGGGCCTAAGCCATCGTAAAGAAAATGTGACACATATCCTAGGTAACCAATGGTGGCGAGGCCTCCGACACAAAATATTACACCAAAAAAGAATAATAGAGTGTCCCACTCGGCTTTGGATACTTCAGAAAAAATATTGAATTCAGTTAACGATTCCTTCGACTTACGGTCTTTTATTTTGATGTAGTAAGCAAAAAAGAATAGATAAGACAGCCCCATCATCATGCCTAAAAAGGGTGGTAAATGAAGAACTTGTTCAAATGTAACGGCGGTTATTATGGTGCAAATGAATAACACGCATACGGTTATTCCACCTGGTTTCATTGTGGCAAATTGTTCAGGGCTGGCGGGTGTGTCTTTTGGTATAGCCAAGCTCATGAAAAATGCGGGAATCAGAAAGTTAATTAAAGAAGGAATAAATAAGTTAAAGAATTCAAAAAATGTCACATGCCCTGACTGCCAAACCATTAACGTAGTGATGTCTCCAAATGGGCTAAAGGCACCGCCTGCATTGGATGCCACAACAATGTTGATAAATGCCACGCTAACAAATGTAGGTTTGTCTGAGCCGACGGCCAATACAACGGCGCCCATAATTAATGCTGTGGTTAAATTGTCGGCAATTGGTGAGATAAAAAAGGCTAAAAAGCCGGTGATCCAAAACAGTTGTTTATAACTGTAATGACGTTTAATTAACCAGGCTCTTAAGGTTTCAAATACATTGCGTTCGGTCATGGCATTCACATACACCATGGCAGTTAATAAGAATAATAACAGTGATGAAAATTCTAGTAGGTTATGTGAAATAGCTTGGTCAATAATGTCTGACCCGTTATCAACGGTTTTGGCCAATATCGCGGTTAATATCCAAATAAGGCCAGCAGCCAATACTACCGGTTTGGATTTTCTTAAATGAATAAACTCTTCAGTGATCACAAAGCTATAAGCAATCACAAATATGATTAACGCGACTATACCCAAAGATGATGAGGTCATGTTCAAACTGGCATCATTAGATGCCATTGCAGGCATGCTACCGCATACACTAAGCAGAAAAATAACTAAAGATTTCAAGATTAATCCTAATACTTAACAACAATAATAAAAGTGAAAAACTCACAGGGGAAATAGGCAGAATTAACGGATACTTGCCAATTTATAAAAATAATATGGGGTGTTATACGTGAAAGGGTGGTGCCTGAGGTTGCGCAGAAGAACGGTGTAAAAGTGCGACGAATACCAAGTAATCATACTGAGTATAAATACGTGCTTGCTTAGAAGTGGTTGGATATGAAAAAGACTCAACGTCAGAGCCATCGTTGTGCTCAGTTTCTTCTGTTTGGTCTAGTGTGCATTCAATAATTTCAGCATTAATCGCCACATCACCTTGCATTGCTTCAGCATTACAGAAGCTAATGGATGTTATTAAAACTAAAAACAGTAAGAGTTTTATGTGCACAGGGTAACCAAAAAATGAGCAACTGCGAATCAGATATAAATAGCCTGATTCGAGTGTTTGAATCGGGTCTATATTAACATTACTTTATGGTTTTATATATTACGATGTCACTTTAATTGCTATTAACTCTTTAAGTAAGTTGTCAGCGATAGAATAGATCAGATCATGAATGGCCAGTTATTGGCCCTGCTCCTTTGCGTGTTGCACAATCTTGTTTTTGGTGAGATTGTTTACCTACGCTATTACATGTAATTCACATTAGTGGTTAACTCGCTTAAGTTCGAACTTTAAGCTGTAAGTTTGGCTGTATTATGATGTCGACGTGAATGCTAGATACAGGAAAAGATCAATTGTGTTCAGATTGATCGCTGTTTAATGTTTTATCATTAAGGGAAATATAATGACCACTGAAACGAATACTGATTTGGTATCAGGTTGGGTGGGTGGATTCGAAGAATCAAACACTCAATTTGCTTACCCTGACCCAGTTCTTACATCTTTGCCGATGCTGGATAACATGGCCAATATTGATAAACTTCAGCGCCAGCAGGCGGTTAAATGGCCAGAGTTTAGCTGGGAAACTCAAAAAGGGCAGGCTGACCCTAAGCGATGCTTTCAAATGTTTGCACCGGATATTTCCAGGCTAGGATACACCGACCAAGGCCGAGTGTATTCAATCATATGCCCTCAGCAAGGTACTTACTCACCTTCATTTGGCGCTTTGAATGTCGAAGTAACCGTGACAGGACAAAGAGGCTGGGTGAATGAACCCACCAAGCAACTGGCAGCGGATATGGAAGTAGTGGGTAAAATTTGGTTTAGCCCAAGTGCCCATCAAAAAGAATACGTTAAACTGTTATGGGCCTTCTTTAAAAAAGCGAATCTTCCATTCCCTTTTGATAAAGCAAATGCCATTAGAGTGACCACCCATAAGCCGGGTGATCCAAAACAGCCTGTGTTTCCGCTTCGCTTAGGTGAAACCACAGAATTCAAGATACCTGATTTCGCTAAACATAAAGATGAAGCCTGGGGTGTTGCTAATTTAGGTGTTGAAATTGGTCCTATTTCTAAAGTGGATCATACGATTGTAGATGAGTTCAACCAATTGGTAATGGACGTCTTTAACATGGGGTCAGGAAATATGTTACAGAAGGGAAACATACTAACGTGGGATGTTTGGTTCACTCCCCCTGAGCTTGTAAATGTAGAAGAATGGCGAACACATGCTGAAAGATGGCGTGACTCAATTGATGCTGACCATGGAAGCCCTGATGGTGAAGGCTCGCCTGCTAGGTACTTTGACGGTACAAACTTTAAGCCATTGGATAATATGCTTGATACAGAGCTAGAAAAAATTAAAGGCTTTATTAAAAAACACATGCCTTAATGTGCCTCTAAAGATACGACAGGTTTAAATCGGTGTATTGAATGGCCTAGAGTACTTAATTAAAAAACCAGCTTCGGCTGGTTTTTTTATGGAGGCGTGCATCACGCCCCAAGTCTATTAAGCACATAAATATCGGGCTTTTATAAAGGTAAGAATTTTATTGCTTAGGTTGGGCATTAATTTGCAATACCAGGGTGGCAAATAGGCTTATGACAATGCCGGGTAATATAATGGCTTCTAATTTTATATCTTCAAATATAAACAATAAAATCGCGAGACAAGCAGGGTTTAAAAAACTGTAAGCCATGACTTTGTTGGGCCCTAATTCTACCGTGGCTTTTTGATAAAGGTACATGGTTACTACGGTGGCACCAATGACTAAGTAGGCCATGGACCCCATGAGTGACACATTCAGGTTTTGCCATTCAAGTGGCTCCCCTGATATCAGTAAAGCAAGGCTAACCCACACAACGCCTCCCAGAATGGTGCAAAATACTAAGGGAATCATTTCTTCTCCTCGATACAAGTATTTCATCGAAACAGAATATAAGCACATACTGAAAGACCCCGCTAAAAATATCAGATCGCCCTTATTTAATTCAAACATCAACAGAGCATTAATGTCGGCCTTGAATATTACCCAGCAGGTGCCAATAGCACCTAAGCCATAAGCCAGTAGTCTTTTCTTATCAATGGGCTGTTTAAATATGATTAGGCATAAGCATGCGGTCACAAGAGGAACAAGTGTGTATAGCGTTCCTGTATTTAGGGTGCTTGTGTACTTAAGCGACTCAAATAAGGCGATAAAGAACCCTGAAAAAAACAAACTGATAATCATGGTTTTTGGAAACATGCTTAATAAGCCAAGCCTCCACTTTTTACGTGATAAAACAAAGGGGCCCAATACCAAGCTGGCACAAATAAATCTTAATAAGGTAAGAGAAATAGGGTTGATAGTATGAACGAGTTGTTGCGACGCAATGAATGATCCAGCCACTAAAAGTGTTGCGATTAGTACCAGAAAGTGCGCATAAAAAGGGTGTTTCAAAGTAAGACCTAAATGTCCCACTGCATGAGAAAGGCGTGTGCCTTCAATATGTGAGGGTGCGTCAATATAGCATTTTAATGGGAAGACACCTATTAAAAGGTTGACGCAATGCGTAGGAGGTTATCTGTGTTTGATCCCTATAAAACGGTCACTCCATATACGACAGCATCTGGATATGCGTCACGTGATTGCATAATATATTACGCCGTCATATGGTAATGTTTTTTGAATATGCGATTACCCGACAGCGTATTAAGATATTCAGTCACGCGACGTATATGCTGGAATATGCCCATATTTTGCTAAATATGCAGCCAAAAGTACCAAGTATAAAAAGTATATATAAATGAGTGACTTAGAAATGCACAAAAGTTTTAGTAGGGCGTAAAAAAAGGAAGGCAGGGATTGAGATTGCATGGTCAATGCCGCATTATTGCTGACTATAAATAAAATGAATGGCGTAAATTGCCCCGGCAAACACGTCATCGCAAGAAGCGTCACGCGACGTTGAATAAACTGTTATACGTAATCAAGGAGCGAATATGATCGTAATTTACGGAATCAAAGAAGAACTAAATCCGATAAAAGCTAAATTGTCTGATGTGATACATGGTTGCATGCAGTCAGTTTTGGGCTTTCCAGAAGACAAGCGAGCGCATCGCTTTATACCAATGGATAGAGAGGATTTTTATTATCCAGGTGGGCGTACTGATGCATATACTGTCATAGAAATAAATATGATGGCTGGCCGCCAAATAGAAACTCAAAAAAAACTGATCAAATCTCTCTTTTATGAAATTGAATGCAAACTTTTAATACCTCCCGTTGATGTTGAAGTTATCATAAAAGAACAAGCACCTCATCAATGGGGTTTTCGTGGCATGACCGGTGACGAAGTCAATGATCTCAAGTATAAGGTCAACGTATAACAAGTGCATGCTTCGGAACTGGTACAGTGGTCACCTTTTGCGCAAAAACACGCACAAAAGCCGCCAACTATACCAGTCCGTAGATGCAGGCGTTAAACGTAATATTAGTCATAAACTTAACAACAGGAAGAATTTTAAGGCATGAGTATTGAGTTTTTAGATAATGATTTAGATAAGGTGATTTATTTAAGTAATTTATTAACCGATCATGCCACGGGTGGCTCCGCAGATGATGGCGAATTTATCATGCTTCGAAACGAACTTCTAAAAAGCCCTACGTTATCTCATTTAATGCCTGCATGGTTAAAGCATCATCGAAACTTAGGATCATTTTGGGGTTACATCAAAAATGAATTCGGAACTTATGCCGAAAGACGAACGTACATTTCAGAACAATTCTCAGAAGCTTGCAACTATTTGGAATTTGGTGAGAATTTGACGCCAACACCTCCTCCGCCAAAGCCACAGGTATCACCGGCAAGTTTTTTCACTCCATCAATACCATTTCCGAAAGCACCAGTAAAAAAAGATAAGGTATTCATAGTTCACGGTCGTGATAATGAGGCTAAATTGGAGGTTGCTCGTTTCATCGAAACAATTGGTTTAAAAGCAATAATTCTTCACGAGCAAGCTAGCGGCGGTAAAACCATTATTGAGAAAATAGAGCATTACAGTGAAGAGGCAGGATTTGCTAT
>JAWUVN010000002.1:0-7847 GCA_034112345.1 Bermanella sp.
TGTTGGTGGATCAAAAGTTTCTACCAAGCTTGAAGTATTAGAAAGCTTGTCTGATTTGTGTGATCAAATCATTGTTGGCGGCGGCATCGCGAAGACGTTCTTGGCTGCAGCTGGCACGCCGGTGGGTAAGTCTTTATACGAAGAAGACCTAGTGCCAAAAGCAAAAGCCCTTATGGAAAAAGTGTCTATTCCAGTGCCTACCGATGTTGTATGCGCAAAAGAATTTGCTGAAAACGCAGCTGCCACATTAAAAAGTGCAGATGATGTTTTAGAAGACGATATGATTTTTGATATTGGCCCTGAATCAGCAGCAGCATTGGCCGAGCAACTTAAAGAAGCTAAAACAATTATCTGGAATGGCCCTGTAGGTGTATTCGAGTTTGATCAGTTTGGTCAAGGCACTAAAGCATTGTCTTTAGCCATTGCTGAAAGTGCTGGTTTTTCAATCGCGGGTGGTGGTGATACATTGGCAGCCGTTGATAAATATGGCATTACGGACAAAGTATCGTATATCTCTACTGGTGGCGGTGCTTTCTTAGAGTTTGTAGAAGGTAAGGTTTTACCAGCCGTAGCGATGCTAGAAACCCGTGCAAAAGGCTAATAAGCAATTAGGTTGCTTATAAAAAAGAATTTAAAACAGAAAAGCTAACAACCAATCGTTGTTAGCTTGTCACAATTTTTAGTTTAAACATCGTTCACAAGCCGAATAACAGAGGAACGCGAAATGGCACTTATCTCCATGCGTCAAATGTTGGATCACGCAGCCGAATTCGGTTACGGCGTACCAGCCTTCAATGTAAACAATCTTGAGCAAATGCGCGCGATCATGATGGCCGCTGATAAAACCAATTCACCGGTTATTGTTCAGGCTTCAGCGGGCGCACGTAGCTACGCGGGTGCACCATTTTTACGTCACCTAATTCTAGCGGCCATTGAAGAGTTCCCGCATATTCCTGTGTGTATGCACCAGGATCATGGCGCATCTCCAACAGTATGTCAGCGTTCTATTCAGTTGGGATTTAGCTCGGTGATGATGGACGGTTCTTTGGGTGAAGACGGTAAAACCCCAATGAGCTATGAGTACAATGTTGAAGTAACTAAGCGTACTGTTGAAATGGCGCACGGGTGTGGGGTTTCTGTAGAGGGTGAGCTAGGGGTGCTGGGTTCTTTAGAAACTGGTCAAGCGGGTGAAGAAGATGGTGTTGGCGCTGAAGGCATTCTAACTCATGATCAAATGCTAACAGACCCTGAAGAAGCGGCTGATTTTGTTAAGCAAACTAATGTAGATGCATTGGCGATTGCCTGTGGTACATCTCACGGTGCTTATAAATTTACTCGTCCGCCAACAGATGACATTCTTGCAGTAGATCGCATTAAAGAAATCCATAAGCGTATTCCAAATACTCACCTTGTTATGCACGGTTCTTCTTCAGTGCCTCAAGAATGGTTGGCAACAATCAATGAATTTGGTGGCAAGATCCCTGAAACTTACGGTGTGCCAGTTGAGCAGATTGTTGAAGGTATCAAGCATGGTGTTCGTAAAGTGAATATCGATACGGATTTACGCTTGGCATCTACTGGTGCAATTCGTAAATTCCTTGCTGAAAACCCAAGTGAATTTGATCCGCGCAAATACCTTAAAGCGTCTGTCGCGGCTATGCAGGAAATCTGTATTGCACGTTATGAAGCATTTGGAACAGCGGGTAACGCATCTAAAATCAAAGCGGTTTCTCTAGACGCTATGTTTGATCGTTACCAATCTGGTGAACTGTAATAATGCACCCGTCATCAGCCTGTTACCAATAACGGACTGATGAAAATAAAAAAGCCGCAATGAAAATTGCGGCTTTTTTTTGCCTATCAGTATTTGTTTTCCAGTGGTGATGGTTTTCATACCGCTTGGCTTTAGCATATTTAAAGAATAGATTAGTATTTTAGTACTGATTTTAATCGAGAATAAGCAGATGAAGTGGGATTATCCCAATCCATTTATTATGGACATTACGGTGGCAGAGGCTGATACCGACCGCTTAGGGCATACCAATAATCAGGTCTATCTAAAGTGGTTTGAAGACGTGAGCTGGCAACATGTGGAACCTAATGGTATGCCTTGGGCGTTGCAAGAGGAACTGGGTAAAGCTATGGCCATTACTCGCACCGAGATTGATTACATAGCGGCTTCGTATGTAGGTGAGCAGTTACAGCTTGCCACTTGGATTATCAGCAGTGATGGCCGCTTATTATCAAGCCGCGCTTTTCAGATTGTACGCCCCAGCGACAATAAAGTGCTGGCTAGGGCTCAGAGCCATTATGCGTGTATCGACTTGAAAACAGGCCGTCCCAGTCGCATGCCTAATGCCATTTCAGACACATTAGGTAAGCTTTGTATTAAAGATATGTAGGTATTTAATAAACATCATTTAAATTCAATTTAGAGTCAAATCATGGCTATACTTTGTTAATTCGTTAATTCGTTAATTCGTTAAATTGATAAATCGTTACCTAAGGATATTTATATGGCTTGGCAGCCAAATACAATCATGGAGCACATCTCTGAATTAGACTTGTCTGATATGAGTACAGAGATGCCCGCAGAGTTAAAATCGTATCAAGAATATTATGGCTTGAATTTTGATAATTGCGTGAAGGATTTAACCCATGTAATTGGTTTTTTACATGTGGATCAATTTAAAATTGTGGCTCATGCATTTAAATTGCCACAAGCAAAGGGTACGGTTTTTTTGCAGCATGGTTATTACGATCATGTGGGTCTTTACGGAAAAGTCATTAAGCATTGTTTAGAACAAGGCTTTAATGTGTTCAGTTATGATTTACCCGGGCATGGTCTTTCAAGTGGTGAGCGGGCTGGAATTGACTCGTTTGATCAGTACGATCGTGTTTTTTGTGAAGGTTTGTCCTTGGTTAAAAAGTATTTTCCGGGACCTATTGTCGCGCTTGGACAAAGCACGGGCGGCGCCATTATTATTAATTACTTATTAAGCCGTGGTTTAACGCGTTACACATCCCCATTCCAAAGTGTTTATTTATTAGCGCCCTTGGTTCGCCCTGTAGATTGGAATATGTCAGTGTTGTTCTACTTCTTAGTAAGACCTTTCATTTCTAAAATGAAGCGTACCTTTGCCATTAACTCTAGTGACTCTGAGTTTTTAACGTTTTTAAAAGAACATGATCCGCTACAGCCTTTGCATTTGCAGGTGAGTTGGGTGGGAGCATTGCGTAAGTGGATAAAAACGATTGAGTGCAGCGCGCCTGTGGACTTAGATATACACGTGATTCAAGGAACCTGTGATGGCACAGTAGATTACAAATATAATATGAAAGTTTTAAAAGAAAAATTCAAAGGATTTAGTGTGACATATATAGAAGACGGTAAGCATCAATTAGTAAATGAAGAGCCTGCTAAGTTGATTCAAATAATGCATTGCCTAGGTGCGCTTACGTAATTTAATTAAGTAAACACTTGAATGCCTCATACTGGTGATTCTGCTGAATACTGGTTAAACTGCTGCAAACTAATAAATAATAATAATTACAGACACTTAGCTGAGCTTTATAGAGCCATGCAATGAGTGATCTGGCTCATGGAGTTTGGCACATGTTTAGTCCCATTAGGATCACCGTCCTAGTTCTGTTTACCGCGTATTTATCTGGGTGTGCCACTTATGGGCAGGATGTACGAAAAGGTTTGGAGTTAGTACAGCAAGGACACTACAAACAGGCTGCTAAAGCACTTGAAGGCGCTTTAGATTCTAAAGGAGATGATCGCCTTTTATATTACACTGAGCTGGGCCTGGTTTATCACCTAGCCGGTGATTATGAAAAATCGAATCAATTATTATCATCAGCTGATCGCATTGCAGAAGATTTATACACAAAGCGTGTATCCAATATGCTTACAATCGCTATGACTAATCCTAGAATGGGCCCTTACCGAGCTGCTGATTTTGAACGGGTTTCTATCAATTACTATAAAGCCCTCAACTATTTTATGTTGGCGGCAAACAGTACGTCTAAATCAAGTAAAGAAGATGCGTTAGAAGGTGCCAGAATAGAGAGCCGTAGAATGGATCTGGTACTTTCTTCTATCGAGCGCAAAGTGGGCAGCTATGAAGAGCAAGCAGATCGAGAAAAATCGATGTTTAGCAAGCTTATGCGTGTTTTTGATAAGCTAACGGGCGAAATCATTGATCGAAATAAAATTGTATATCGTAACGATGCGTTTGGTCATTATTTAGCGGCCACTATTTATGAAAAGCACAGCGAATATGATGATGCTCGAATAGCCTATCAAAAAGCAGCCACCTTATATGAGGGTGGCTATCAAGATCAGTATGAATTAGATGAAGCCATGACCGAACAAGCTTGGTTTGACACGATTCGCATGATGCAAAAAGCCGGTGGCTGGAACAATCAATGGCCTAAATTAAGCCAAGTGAAATTAAGTAAAGCTAAGCGTACAGAGCTAAAAGAGTTTACTGAAAAAGGGCACTTGTTAGTTATAGAGCATATTGGCATGGTGCCAGAGCGTGCAGAAATGAATATGATTCTTCATGCAGATGAAAATACCCGTCAAGTGGTGGTTTCACCTGTATTAACGGGTAATGCTGAAATGCAGTTAAACCAACGTTTTTGGTTTTTTGCATTGTATGCCGACAAGGGTATAACGGATATTCTAAGCGCGGTACATGAAAATCGTGTGCTACCAGCAATAATGCAATTTGGGCTAACCAAACGTGAATACCTAGGGCCGCTTTGGGATGTTGCAGATGGGCTGGGCTTAATTGCAGTAATGAAAAAGGGTATGCGAGTAACTGTACCTTATTACGGTGTGACCTCGGTTAAATTACCAAAAGAATCGATATTAACCGTGAATTCAAAAGCGCATAATTTAATTGTGGCACAATCGTTATCGCACATAGCGATCCAGCAGCAGCTGTTGGCGGCAAGTGATGATTTACAAGAGTCTATGGCGCGTGAAGCCTTTAAAGGGTTAACAAGCGCTAAGGTGGCTTCATTAGGTGGAGGTAGCAATTCACAGGCAGGTGCTATTTTAGGCTTATTAGGTCAGATCACCACAGCGGCCACATCCAGTGCAGAAACTCGAAACTGGCTATCATTACCAGGGCAAATTAAGATTACACGCATACCATTAGAAGCGGGTATGCATAAGGTAACGTTATCGACGCGCCATGCTGATGGTATTGTTCGCGTTAAGACAAAAGATGTAAATATCGAAAAAGGCGAAATGAGTGCTTGGAAAGTGCGCTCTTTTGCCCAAAGTGTACCAAGTAATATTCAGCAAACAGCGTTAAAATAACGTGAGATACAGTTAAGTAACTATACTTTTATAAAACTGAATTATAGGACGGATACAAATGAAAAAAATAGTGACTTTGGCGATAGTGGCAAGCTTAAGTGCAGGAATGTTAACAGGTTGCGGCGGCACTCGAGTAAGTCGGGTTGATGCTAATCAAGAGATTGCTTTGACGGATAAATGGAACGATAAAGATTCGTCATTAGTGAGTGAAGAAATGATTGGCGACATGCTTTCATTTCCTTGGATCAGAGACTTTAGGTCAGGTAATTCAGGTGATAAACCAACAGTCATTATTCAGCGTGTTCGTAACAAGAGCCATGAACATATTTCAGCTGAGACATTTTTGAATGATCTTAAGCGCGCGATTATCCGCAGTGGTGATGCTAAGTTTATTGCCAGTGGTGATGCTCGAGCAGATATTCGTTCTGAGCGTGCAGATCAAGAGTTGAATGCTGCTAATGCAAAGGCCATGGGTAATGAAACAGCCGCTGATTTTGCACTTTCAGGTTCGATTAACTCGTTTGTTGATCAGGTTGATGGCAGCCGTGTGACCACTTATCAGGTAGATCTGAAATTAGTAAACATGGAAAGTAATGAAGAAGTTTGGAATGGTCAAAAGAAGCTTAAAAAATTCCAAGAAAAATCAAGTTTTGGCTGGTAGCTAATCGTTTTAATACTTGATAAATATTAAGGTCAAATTATGAATGCAAAGATCATAGTGACCACATTAGCGGCAAGCCTTGTGCTTGCCGCTTGTGGTTCTAATCCCACTAAAAGTAATGGTGGCTCAAACTCTAATCCAGACTGGATTGTGAATGAGCCTGTGGCAGCTGGTCACGTATATGGCGTAGGGAGTGCTCCCGTTTATGTGGATGATGCTAAAGCGATTCAGCAAGCCCAAGATGCAGCTCGTGTCACCATGGTACAAAAGCTAAAGGTCACTATTTCTGGTTCGTTATCTCAAGATACGCAAGAAATCAGACAGACAGGCAAGCAAACCCAACTTGTCAAAACTGTGCGTAATCAAATTTCTAGTACGATTCCTCAAGCTGAAATTGATAACCTTGAAATTCAAGAAAATTACATAGATCGAAAAGGCAAGGTTGCCTATAGCTTAGTGCATTTAGATCGAATCAAGGCCGCTGGTAAGCTACGTCAGCGTATTGCTGATTTGGACATGCAGGTGATTCAGCTATCCGCCAAGGTTTCAAAAAATGAACCGACTCTTAAGCAGCTTCAAAGCATGGTGCCTGCACTAACATGGTTAGAGCAACGTACTCAGCTGGCTGAACAACTTCAGTTAATTGATATGAATAACCGAACCGAATATAAAGGTGATGCATTAAAAGCTGTCGAGTCGCGTATTCAATCGTTATTTGATCGATTGAAAGTATCGTTAACAGCCTCTAATAATGCGGGCAGTGAGATTCGAAGTGGACTGGCTAAAAGTCTAACGGATTTAGGTTTACGCATTAGTCAAAGAAAAGGCGATCTAAACTTCTTCTTTGAAGCAGACGTAAGACAGGTTGAAAAAGGTGGTCGTTTCATTGTCTTTGCTAATGGCGAAGTTAAGATTAAAGATAACGATGGGCGTACCTTGAGTGAATTCAGTCAAGATGCAAAAGGTGTAAGTAGTGCATCAATGGCACAAGCAAAACATAAGGCAGTTCAATCACTAGGGTCTAATCTTGGTCAAGAATTGGTTAGAAGTTTGATTAAAAAAATCGATTAATAGAATGGGTTTTTAATCTAAAAGGCTTAGCGGGCAACCACTGAGCCTTTTGTATTTCTGAGTAGGTATTAAATATTTACATCAGGATACTTTAAGCGAATACGCTGAAAGTCGTCCATTAGTTCGATCGCATGCTCTGCTAACACGGGGTCTAATGAAACACCCTTCTCTTTTTTTAGTATTTTCATGACCTCATCGGGTTTAAATGCCGGGCGATATTGTTTGTGACTTCTTAGCGCATCCACCATATCTACGATGCCAATAATACGGGCACTCAGATCAGTTTCTTCACCTTTTAAGCCATTAGGGTATCCACTTCCATCCCAACGCTCATGATGTTGCAGGGCCATTACGCTCGCAATTTTTAAAACAGGTCTTTCAGACTTACTTAATATACTGGCCCCAATTTCTGTGTGGGGTTGCATGGCTGTTTTTTCTTTTTCGGTAAATTTACCCTGCTTTGTCAGAATTTCATCATCAATGCCAATAGTGCCAATATCATGAAGCGGAGCCGCTAATTTGATGCGCTGACACATACCTTCATCTATCCCAGATTTTTGTGCTAAGGCGTAAGCCATTTTACTCACTCGGCGTACGTGATTGCTTTCCTCCGGTGTTCGTTTTTCAATGGTCTCACTTAATATGTACACCAGTTCTTGCCGTGACTTTTTCATCTTGTCTTTGTTGTGCAAGTTATGGTGAGTAATTGCTACGCATCGGGTATAAATATCCAATAAATGCTGCCCCATGCGATCTAAAGGAACTCTGGTTTTAACA
>JAWUVN010000003.1:0-35674 GCA_034112345.1 Bermanella sp.
TTTTTTACTGCGTTGGAGTGGCTATTGTGTTTTCTCGAAAAGAATGGCAACCAAAACCCATTGTCTAGCATCAATACTTCACGTGCACAGAGTTTGGTGGATGCAGCGAATGCTGAAGCGAGAAATTCGAGTAGCCGATGCAGCGTTGCTGGCAAATTTAGAGCGTAATGTGAGCTTTTTTGCGTCTACCACTATGCTGGTCATCGCTGCAATATTAACCGTGTTAACGTCTGGTTATGACTTTGCTTTATTTGACTCTGGAAACCTAGGTAGCCAAAACTCCAAGTTAAAATTATTTATGTTGCTGGGAATTATGGTGTATGCATTCTTTAGCTTCACCTGGTCACTCAGACAATTTGGTTTTGCCAGTGTGTTAATGGGCGCCGCTCCAGATGTTTCACAACTAGATATTACGGGTAAGCAGCGTAAGGAGTACGCTTACTCAACGGCACAGGTGATGGATCAGGCCAGTCATGCGTTTAATTATGGCCTAAGGGCTTATTATTATATGTTGGCGTCGATAACTTGGTTTATTCACCCTCTGGCCTTTATGGTGGCGACTACCTGGGTGGTGGTGGTGCTTTATCGTCGAGAATTTAGATCAAAGCCAGTTGATGTGATGGTGATGGATATAGATATATTGAAAGCCAAAGCCGACAGCAAGGTGGGTTAGAATTAACGGTTTTAGTTAAGGCGAATCTGTAATGGGTTCGCTTTTTTTATGCATGCTAATCTAAGGGGATACAAACATCCAGCCAGTTATGCTACTACGCATATGCGTAACTAGGCTAGGTATTTGTTTCTGCTCATAAAGCGTTCCGTTGAGTCGATAATCGATTGGAAAGATTATGCAACTAGAGAAACTTCTTCATGGGTGCGCTTGCTACGGTACTGAGCTGGGCTCATTCCTACGTACTTAATAAAAATACGATCTAGCGTACGACGACCTGAAAATCCAATGTTCATGGCAATCTGTTCAATGCGCTGTTTATTATCGAATTACAAAGTTTTTGCTTCTTCGTTTCGTGACTGAGTCAGGATAGATTTTAATGAAGTACCTTCTTGTTGAAGGTGGCGATTCAAAGTACGAGAGCTTATGTGGAAAAGCTCTGCAACTTCTTTTTGTGTGGCACTGAATTCAATTCTATTCTGTACAAGCGCTTGGCGAATTCTATCGCTAAGCAATGCACGATTATTGATCTTCTCTGCCAGGTTTTTCACTTCTGTTTTTATCATATTCATAATGTGTGGGTTTGACTTGTGAAGTTGTTTGTCGAGCCAGGATGCAGCAAATACTACAGATACCTCTTGGCAGTTAAACCGGACGGGAGTATGTAACCATCTTTCATAAGACTTTTCATAGCTAGGCGCTGTGAAAGGCAATAAAAGTTGATTGATTTTGAATTCACGACCACAAATTTGTCTTAACCAGTGACAAGTGATTGAAAGAATGAAGTCGATACGAACTCGTTCTTTTTCTTCAACTTGGTGGTTAAATGGAAACGTAATTTTGACGCTTCCATCCCCTTTTCGACTAAAAATTGGCGGTGTTTCATCACTGAACAGAATGTAGTAGCGGTTAAGATAAACTAAAGCTTCACTGAGGTTAGAGCAACATAAAAGCAAATGCTGTAATAAGTTATACGAGCGTGCTTCTAAGCTGGCTCCTGCACTTAATCCAATGTCACTTTTGCCTGTATAGGTTTTCAGCCCATTAAATAGGGTGTCTACCTTGTACATGGCTAGGCGGTTATCGGGGTCGTTGAGTAAGTTTGCATCAATTTGCGCGTTACTAATGGCCTTAGTCGTATCAAACCCTAGGGATTTAACGTGACTGATAACTGGATTTATGAGTGATACAGATAAGCAATCGGATGTCACCGTACTGATCCTTTTTATTATTTTTATTTGGAGTTTCTGTCCAATGTATAAAATGCACTATATGTGCCATTTATGGCTAATGTGTGATTTTGGCAGGTATGGGCTAGGTTTATTTTACTAGGAGGGCTAAGTAGGAGAGTGAGGAATTAGTTATCTGTTACCTAGTGTAACTATGTCGGTAACAGATGTGGGTATTTATCGCTTGGCTTAAAAGTGTATTTCGAGCGAAGCCGACAAACCTTCAAGAACGCCCTTGGGAAAGTCGACAGCATTTAGTGTGACGATAGAGTATTCGGTTCTAATAGCTAACCAAGAAGCTGGTTTAATTATAAGGCCATAACCATACCAAAAATCTAACGCTTGATGTTTTTTACTTTCCAGTGGTTGGCGGCATTCATCAAGAGTGTTGCATGGTGTTTGGTTGGTAGCGAGAGAGGCGTCTACTGTGTCGCCGTCGTCGTCTAGAGGCTCTCTTTCACTGTACAGTTCAAATTCTTCAGTTGTTGATTCCCAAGCTAAAAAACTGGCGCGAGCAAAGACTTCAAGCCAGCTGTTTATATTCTTTCTTAGTTTTATTCCAGCGGAAACACCAAATGTGTCCAGGCTGCTTATACCTGTGTACTTTAAACCACCATTTGAGCTAGATGTGGTGCCATAGCCTATGTTTTCAAACGATCCGTTATCATCTTCATCAGTTGGGTCTGGGGTTATAAAGTTGGGTTTGTCAAAGCTAGATGTGCCAAAGTCGACATAATTGAATTCAAGATCGACGACGCTACTAATGTGGCTGCCAAAATTAACTTGAAACCCATCAGTTCGATGATCAAAGCTTTTCGAACTGTTTGACGATACACCGCCACCAAAAAAGCCTGCGTGAGCAAATCCTGTGAGGGTAATAAGTGCGGCAAATGAAATGTAACGTGGGATTCGCATGACGATCTCAATTATTTTTATTTTCGCTATTTTAACTGGCTATTGGTGTGCTGTCATGACTTAGAAAGCAGAAATGACCTAGATTAGCGGGACGTTAGTGTTACTTGCTTGGATAATTTAAAATGCTGTATGAATTTGAATCTATTTGCAATATTAGGTAGGAAGAGTTTGGTGCTTATATCACTGTCACTAAATATGAATGGAAAAAACACTGTTATTGGTTGTGATGGTTCAAAGCAATAGATTTAAACCCAATTTTGCAAATGTAGTTCTCTAGTTCTGGGTGTATTGATGATGTGGAGTAGAAGGTTGATTTTGGATCTGGATAAAAATTTAAATTAGACTTCAGTAGTGTCTCAGCTCGTTTTGCAATGGCTACTCCCGAGTCTATCCAGGTGATGTTAGGTGCGATCAGTTGGAGTTCATCTATCAATAAGGGAAAGTGGGTACAACCTAAAACAACGTGTTTACATTTATATGTAATAAATGGTGCTATGACTTGTTTTAGTTTGTTGAGGGAAGGGGCGATACCGGCAAGTTTGTTTTCTGCCATATGAACTAATTCGGTGGTGCCAACTTTTATTATTCGTTTGTCATTTGCGTGGTCTCTTATAAGTGTATTGGTATAGACGCGATTAATGGTAGCAGGGGTCGCGAGTAAGCCGATAGGGTGCGAGCCTGTTTTTCCTGCAGCTGTTTTAATAGCAGGAACTACGCCTATAATATTCGTGGTAATTTTCGACCTTAAGGTGTTTAAAGATAAAGTACTTGCGGTATTACAGGCTATAACAATGATATCGGGAGACAGTTTGTCATTCAGATTTGATACTAGAGTATTTATTCTTTCGTTTAGCCACGTGTCATTTTTGTCACCATAAGGTGCTGCGTCATGATCGGCATAGTAGTGGTATTCACAGTCAGGTAATAAAGCATTAAGCTCTTTATGAATGCTAAGGCCGCCAATACCCGAATCAAATAGTAAAATACGTGACAATTGTAGTTCCAAAGAAAGGGCTCATAAGAGCCCAATTGTAGATGAAAGTCAGCTTGAGAAGAGTGACCTGAGTTTAGTTGTCAGGTGTTTCTTCTGTATTTGATGTGTCAGTTGATGATTCTTGTTTGATGTCTTCTTCTGGAGCGGCTTCTTTAGATGAAACAGTATCAGTAGCAGTAGCAGGTGCTATTTCATTGGTGATTTTTTCAGGCTGCGAAGTGCTAGGTGTTTTTTCAGTCGTTTGCTCAGTTTCTAATTTGGCTTCTGATTTGTTCACAGCCTCTGTGGTAGGCAGTAGAGGGGCTGCTTCCGTCTCTTTATCTTTCGGGGTTAGGGCTCTTTTTATTGAATCGGTAGCCTCTATCGTTGCATCTTTTATCATGCTCTCTTCAGGCGTGGCTGTATTATCGGCTTTATTTTGGATTGGAGTGCCTTTTTCTTCTAAGGTACTTTGTTCGCCTTTTAATGCTTCGATTGTTTTTAATAGCTCTGCTTTTTCAGTTTTCCATGACGCTGACTGCTCTGATGCTTTTACTTGAGTGTTAGCGCGTTTGTTGGTGATTTCAGCTGTTTGTGCAATGGCAATAGACTGGCTGTTTAGGTTTAAATTTAATATGTCGCCTTGATTCAATGCTGTTGCAATACGATTCAAAAGCTTTTCAATGAATAAAATATGATCTTCAGCTGTTTCATGAGTTAGCTTGAGAAGTGGTTGTGCGGCTTTGGCAATATTTTCAGCGTGCTGAGCCAGATGCACGGTAAGCTTTGATTTCTCTTTAATGGCTTCTCTTTGTTTAGCTGAGGTTTCGATAAATTTTTCAAAGGTTTCTATGGCTTTCTGAGCTTGAGTGAATGACTTGCTCGCAAAATCTTCTGCGCCTGTATCTTCGGCTTTATCTAGTGCATTTTCAGCAGGTGTGAAGTAAACCTTTTTGAGTGTTTTTATTTCAAGTTCGGCGATATCGATCAATATATCTTTTTGTTCGTTGATAGCTTCAGTGGTTTTGCCTTGCTCAATTAATATGATGAGATCTTTAGTGTCATCTTGGATGTCTTGGAAGTCAGGGCTTAGAATCTTGTCGGTTTCAATGTCTTGCAGCATAGCAATGCCATCGAATGTGGCTTTTAGTTGCTTAAGAACAGTGGGTTTATTCTCTAGTCCTCGCTTGAATAGCTTTTGTGCCGTTAACGCGTGAGCAATGATTTCATGTGGCTGTTTTTTTGCATTAGTGGCGTCTTCAGCATCTTCTAGGGCTTCTTCAGCTTGTCTCATGTAAGTAGGGCTAAAAAAGTATAAATCTTGTTTTTGTGCTTCAATTTGAAGGTTCAGGCTTTCTGCAATAACAGACTGTGGGTCTTGATCGATGGCTTTAGCTTGCTGGATAGCAGATTGTTGAATGCTTTCACTATCTTTTACTGAATTTCCGGCGCAGGCCGTTAATATAGATAGCAAAATAATGGGTGCTAGGCGTTGGTTCATGAATGAATCCAGTTAAAGTGTGAACTACTTCATAGTTTATCAAACATACTCAGTTGAATCACCTAGCACTTAAATAAGCCGAAAAATTATTAGAAGCTATGTTTAAGTAGAATTTTGCAGTCACTTAAAACACCTGATTTATTTTCGGCTTCTAGTCTGAGTCTTTTAGAATCAAACTTAAATTGTTCTTTTCTGGTTAAGGCTTTGTAAGCTTCTTTAATTGGCATGTTGGAAGTGGCGCGGTAGTGGTCAAAAAGTGATCCGAATCTGGTTTGGATCTCTTCTGATTCATCTACTTTAGGCATTAAGTAACCTAGGCGCATGCAGCCCTCTGTTATTTCACATTGTTCTTGCAGTATTGAGTTTGCGATGAACTTAATGTCTTTAACCAGTTCATTTTTATGGCTCAACCAAGCTTCTTGATTCTTTTTGGCTTGCTCTTCTTCATTATTTTTTACTTTTTTAAGCTTGGCTAAATAGTAAGCAGCAATGGCGCTTAATGTAAGAAGGATTAATACAGCGAAGATTATTAGGTAGGTTGTAAATGTCATGTTTCTTTATTCATTCTGATAAGTGGGCGCAATAGATACCTTGAAGTACATTAATAACTTCTTTGGCTTTAGATCCTTGTAGCGAGTAGTAAATAGTTTGAGCATCTCGTCTAGTATCTACAAGGTTTTCTCTTCTGAGCCAGGCAAGGTGTTGGCTTAAGGCTGATTGACTTAAATCAACTCGATCATTTAACTCTGAAACATTCAGTTCGCTTTGCGCGAGAGAGCACAGAATCATTAATCGACTCTCATTGGCAAGTGCTTTAAGTAGCTGAGATGCTTCTAGTGCATGTATCTTCATTTCTTGAGCAATATTTGGGTCTTCCACTCGGAACCTCGTAAGTTATTTATCTTGTTAATTTAACATAGATTCTTAGCTTAAGCTAAATTAGCATATTCTAATTTAGCTTAAGCTAAGAGTCTTTGGTTATAGTAGTGATTTTAATAGTGCGTACATTCGGCCATAAGAGCCGGTGTTTTTGTGCGTTTTAATTATATTGTGCTAGCTTTAATGGTGGATCTAATAATAAGACAGGGATGGCTATGGCCTTTTCAAATCGTTGGGTTTTGGCTGATGGAACGTTAAGTGATCAGCCCATTACTATTCGTTACCGTGATAACGTTCAGCAAGAACTTGAGTCGGGTGAATACAATAATTGTATTCAAATATCTTGGGAAGCTGATGATGTAGATGCTGAAACGGGTTATCCGTCTGGCATTGAGCTGGATAAGATTGATGTGTTTAATCAAAAGCTAATGGATGCCATTGAGCCAAAAGAGCATGGCTTGGTTGTCATGGTGTTGATGGCGCAAGGTGTTAATCAGTGGATTATATATGTTCGTGATAACGAAGAGATTCAAAAGGATCTTAATACCATTCCTACAGATACGGGTTTATACCCAATAGAAGTTGTATCTGATGAGGATGCCGAATGGCATATTTTCACAGAGTTACGAGACGCAATTAAAACACCTTGATAGGAGAAGGTAGAAAAGAGCTAGCTATTAAATTAGGTAGCTCTTTTTGGTTTATCTTTTACGTTTTTTCTTCTTTTTCTTTTCAGCTTTTTCTAGTTCTTGTTGCTCTCTGAGGGATGCGCTTTCAGCTAATACAGCTTCTTCTTTAAGCATCATTTCAGGTGTTTCATAGCTGATATTCCCGAATTTTAAGCTTCTTAACTCATGTATTAAAATTTCTGATGCCTTGTATTCGTCCACGTGACCGCCTGCTTTTACGCATCCTCGTTTGCGACCAATAGCTTCGATTATTTCATAGCCTTTTTCGGGGAGCGGATCGAGGTTGAAGCGTTCTTGAAGTTTTTCTGGGTACAGTTGACGCAACATGTCAGCAGCAAAATCAGCCACTTCATAATAATCTAATGCGGTATCACGAACAGCACCACTGGCGGCTAATCGAAATCCACTGGCGACGTTGTATATTTTAGGCCAAAGAAATCCCGGTGTATCGGATAGTACAATACCATCATCAATACGAATGTGTTGCTGGTGACGGGTTAGGGCTGGCAAGTTCCCAGCCTTGGCGATGGTTCTACCGGCAAGTGTATTGATCATGGTTGATTTCCCTACATTTGGGATACCCATGATCATGGTTCTTATGCTTTGTTTTTTATCCCTACGATTAGGAAGCATGTCATGGCAGTACTGAGTGATCAGTTTTACTTGTTTTTGATCGATACCAGAAAGGGCTATGGCTTTTGTGTTTTCTAAGCTATTAAAGTGATCCAACCATTGCTTAGTGATCTCTGGATCGGCGATGTCCATTTTGTTTAGAAGCTTAAGGCAAGGCTTGCCTTTCAATAAGCCGGGTATTAAGGGGTTTTCACTTGAATAGGGTAATCGTGCGTCTAGAACTTCTATCACAAGATCGACCTGTGGCATTGCTTCTGCAATTTGAGTTCGAGCCCTGTGCATGTGGCCTGGAAACCATTGAATGGCCATAGATATCCTAGAATATAGATAAAAAAGGCATTTTAACCTTTTGTAGCTGGGTGTGAAAGAAACTTGATGGTTGAAATGAAAAAGGCCTATGACGGATCATAGGCCTTTTTCATTTTAAGCCGTAAGTTCGATTACCCGAAAATGCTGCTTGAGTTATTTTCTTCTGGTGCTTCTGGTGCTTCTGGTGTTTCAAAAGTTGTATCTTCTGCTACAAGTTCTTCAGGTTCTTCAGTGTTAAGTTCAACTTCTTCAGTTGAATAGCTTTCTTCTGAGTCGTTGTCAGTGCTAAGAACCGTTTTAGCTGCAACTTCTTGCTGCTTAGCCAATTCTTTTTCGGCTTTACGTTCTTCTTTAATGCAGTTTCTGTCTTGTTGAACCCAGTTTGTACCGGATACTTCAAGGCTTTCTAGGCCTTGTTCTTCTGCTATTTCAGTTGCAATGCTCTTTGCTAGCTCGTCAGCATCTTTGGCAAGCATTTTACGCTCTACTGGGTCTAAGGCACTAAACATATCAAGCAGTGCTTGGCCGATCGCTTCACGAACAAGTAAGTTCTTATCTTTATTGAAGCGTTTCGAAATTGTACTAATAACAGCCATGTCAGCACTGCTAACGGTAATATCAAGTGGCGTAAAAGTCGCCTCTTGAGCTTTACGCTCTATTTCTTCTTGATAAAATTGTTCGATTAATGTTTGTGCTTTGCTCATCTTTAACCCCTTACTTTAGCGTTTTGCATTTATACATTGGGTGATGCGTATCGTCAAGAACATCTGTATATACGTACAGAGTATTGGGTTTAGCTTCAATGTATAATTTGCACGTTTTTAGAAAAAAATGATCTGGTTGGTAGTGATGTTAAAAGATACGATAGAACAAAAAATAAACAGTGCATTGAAAGTGACTTATTTAACGGTTGAAAATGAAAGTCATAATCATAATGTTCCCGCAGGTTCAGAGAGCCATTTTAAGGTGGTTTTGGTATCAGATGATTTTCAAGGCTTAAATAAGGTTAAGCAGCATCAGTTGATGTATAAAATTTTGGCAGAAGAGTTGGCAGGTTCAGTTCATGCTCTTGCATTGCATACGTATGATGCAGATGCATGGGCTAAAAGCGGTGTTGCGCCTGATTCTCCAGATTGTCTGGGTGGCGGTAAATAACTAATCGATAGGAGTGTAGGCCATTGCCTTAGTATGGCTTGTCGTTATACTCCAAAAGCTAAATTCACTTATAAAAATAAGAAAGGACGAATATATGAACTTGTTTAAAGTATTTACTGCAACAGCTGCTGTGTGCGTATCGCTAACGTCTATGGCTGAAGTAGGTCCGTGGGAGCTAGAAGCTCATGACGAAGATAAAGATATTAAAGTATTCACCCGTGCGGTTGGAGACTCTCCTTTAAGAGAATTTAAGGGTGTTACAAACATAAAATCAGATGTAAATGCGTTTGTTGCTTTATTAAAAGATGATACCGCTGCTACTAATTGGATGCATGACGTAGTTGAGTTCAAGCTTGTTGATAGTCCGTCTGATGTGGAAAGTCTAGTTTACACCGTTAACCATACTCCTTGGCCTGTGACTAATCGTGATGCTTATGTTCGTTCAATTATGACTGCAGATACTAACGGCGGGGTGGTTTCAACGATTACAGCCGAGCCTGATTTTGCTGAAATGAATGAAGATTATATTCGTATGCCTGAGATAGTAGGTTTATGGTCTTTTACACCAAAAGCAGAGGGTGTTGTTGAGGTTGTTTATCAGGTGCATGCAAATCCTGGTGGTTCACTTCCTGATTGGTTGGTGAATGCGATTGTTGTAGAAACACCAATGGAAACGCTGAGTAACTTACAAGATATTATTACTGAAGAGAAATATCAGAATCAATCATTTGCATTTATTGAAAGTGCGATGATGAAAAATGTCAAAACAGTTGCAGAAGCTGGTGTTGAATAATACTTTTTAATATCATTGATATAAAAAAACGGAGCCTAGCTCCGTTTTTTTATGCCTGAAATATGACATCGGTGCAGATGTTTAACTTAATAAATCCTGGTTGCCGCCAAAGGCTGTGAGGTTGGTGGTGATTGTGAATTCTTTTACAAATTGATGAACATAAGCAGGGCCACCTGATTTAGGCCCTGTGCCTGATAATCCATGGCCGCCAAATGGTTGAGCTCCTACTTTAGCGCCAATCATATTTCTGTTTATATATATGTTTCCGACTATTGCGTTTTTAGCAATATAGTTAATCCAGCGTTGATTTCGGCTGTGTATGCCCAGTGTTAATCCAAAGCCGGATTGGTTTACTTGATCCAAAGTTTTGTCTAGGTCATCGTGATTAAAGGGGATGATATGTAGGATTGGCCCGAAGTGTTCTTTGCTTAATTCAGATATGTTTTTAATTTCGTAAACAGTAGGCTCTAGGTAGTTATTGCTTGGCATGCCGTTATGCATGACTCCTTTAGCAATAAAGGTCGCATTTTCAGATAGCCAGTTTATGTGGTTGGTCAGCTGTTCTTTTGCTTGCTGGTCAATGATTGGTCCGTAATCAGTATCACGTAAAAAAGGTGATTCAATGCTTAGTGTTTCAAGTCTTCCCTTTAGTGCTAGATAGAAGGCTTGCTTTATATCTTGTTGGATATATAAAACTCGTAGCGCACTGCATCGTTGGCCGCAGTTATCAAAAGCCGATTTAATAACATCTTTAACAAGTTGTTCGATATGTGCGGTACTGTCGGCAAACATAACGTTTTGGCCACCTGTTTCTGCCAGTAAAGGTATGAATCTCTGATCGTATTCGATTAACCATTTTTGCAGTGTTTTGGCGGTTTCGGTTGAGCCTGTAAAAACAATCATGTCTATAACATTTTCTTTTATCAGGCGCTCCGAAATGACGGCTCCTTCGCCAGGTAAAAAGTAGAGTTGTTCGTGACTGATGCCTGCCTCATAAAATATTTCAATGGCTTTTTGAGCAATGATGCAGGTTTGTTGAGCGGGCTTGGCAATGACTCTATTGCCGCATGCAAGCGCAGCTGCAATTTGCCCTACAAATATTGCTAAAGGAAAATTCCATGGGCTGATACATAATACGTTGCCTCTAGGGCGATATTTTAAAAGGTTTTCTTCGCCGGTTATTGAATCTAGAATGGCTGGGTCAGAAAAGTTCTTTTGTGCTTGTCTTGAGTAATATCGACAATAATCAACGGCTTCTCTTATTTCTTCTAATGCATTACTCAGGGTTTTCCCCGCTTCTTTCATGCATAGATAAGCCAGCTCATATTTGTGGCTTTCAAAGTAGTCAGCTGATTTTTCTATGATTTTAGTTATATCTTCAAGGTCGTTGAATTTAAATTGAGATGTTTTGAGTTGGGCTACACAGAACTCTATGCTCTCGTTGTTTGTATGGTGAACATGGCCAATAATCTCTTCATCCACAGGGCTGGTGGAATTGACCTGAGTGTCTGTTTGAAATTCATGGCCATTAATAATAGGCACGGCTTCATAGTGTTCTTCATGAAATGGTAATATTCGATCCATTGTGTGGTGATAAAAGTTGTCGTGTTGGAGTTCTGTTCCCGAGCTATTGGGGTAGTCTACAAATATATCTTTTGGCAGTGGAATATTGGGGTTTGAAATAGACGATTGAATTAAGTAGTCCGCAGGGTGCTCAGTTAAAGAGTGCATAGGAACTTGTGGGTCTTGTACTTGAAAAACAAATGAACTGTTCGCACCGTTTTCAATTAGTCGACGTACTAAGTATGGTAATAATTCGCTGTGCTCGCCAATGGGGGCGTATGTTCGGCAGGGGATGTCATATCTCTCATTGATTTGATCGTAGAGAGATTCGCCCATCCCTTGTAGGCGCTGAAATTCGAATGCGACAGGAGATTGTAGGCTGATTATGTAGTTCACGGTCCATGCATTGTGTGTGGCAAATTTTGGCGTTAGCCATTTTTGATTTTTATGCAGTAAAAATTTACTGCAGGCCATATAGTTTAAATCAGTACTGGCCTTTTGTGTAAACACTGGATATTCGTCTAGACCAAGTTCTTGTGCCCACTTAACTTCGGTGTCCCAGTAAGCGCCTTTTACTAATCTAATAGGTATTTTTTTTTGAAGCTTATCAGCTAGGGCATGGAGCCAGTGAATGGTGCTTAACGCGCGTTTACCGTAAGTTTGGATGACAATACCAAAGTGGCCCCAATTATTTAAATCTTGATGGCTTAATACTGATTCAAATACTTGCAGTGAAATATCAAGGCGGTACTGTTCTTCGGCATCAATAGTAATAGGAACGTCTAATTTTTTGGCTATTTTTGCCAGTTTCAGTAAGCGGTTTACTAGCTCCGGTAATACTTTGTGTTGTTGGCTTGGCTCGTACCTAGGGTGGAGTGCAGATAGCTTAATGGAAATATTGTCTTTTAAGCGCTTCTTTAGGCGGTTACCCACTGCCACGGTTTCAAGAGCATTGATATAGGCTGCCATATAGGATTGTGAGTCGGCTTCGGTAAGCGCTTCTTCTCCAAGCATATCAAAAGAGCAACATTGATTTACTTGTTCAAGATCTTTTGCATTTTCAATGGCTTCTTCAGGGCTTTGAGCAAAGATAAATTGCTCTCCCATTATGCGAATAGCGCGACCAACGGCTTCCCTTGTGATGTTTATGGTTAGCTTATTGACCAAGCCGTCTACCGCTTCACTAGGGTGGCTTTTTTTAGGGTTAAGCATTTTTCCGCTGATAGCCAGGCCCCAGCTGGCAGCGTTCACCCAGAAGGAATCACTTTTATTAACGTGGTGCTGCCAGCCGCGATCTGAGAGCTTATCAATGAGGAGGTCATTGGCTGTAGCAGTATCAGGGATTCGGATTAATGACTCAGCAAGGCACATAAGTGTGATGCCTTCGTCGGTGCTTAGGTCGTACTCTTGTAGTAGCTGATGCAGTATTGAGTGGTTATTTTGCTCCCTCATGCCGCTAATTAAATCAGTGACTTCATCTATGAATGATGTTTCTAGCGTTTCGGGGAAGTGTTCAATGAGCTCTTGAACATAATCTTGCTCGTCGCATAGGTAGAGTGTGTTGATTTTTGCTCTTAAACTTGGGGTTTTTTCAGAATGAAGGGCACTTGGATCTGTGTTGAAGTCCAGCATGTAACAATCATCCTTAATTTCTATAAATCCGATTGCTTAAGTGTAGGTTGCGGCGCTAATTTGCCAACCAAAAAGTGAGATTAAGCCGTATAAAGTCCATTATTTATCATAAATATTGGACTTCAGAGGAGGGTAGTTGCTTATTGTCCGTTTTGACTGCGAAGCTGCTTCAATTTTGATTGTACTTTTTTGGCTCTAGTAAGCTTTTCTTGTACCGATTCTAGTTTGGGGGCTAGCAGTCGAGCTTTTTTCCAGAGCTTAATTGCCAGGGTTACATTGCCGTGCCGATAGACGGAATCGGCCTTTTTATCCAGTAGTTTGGCTTGGTTTAGGCGAAAGCTGTAAGAGCGTTGTACAGCGGCGTTAACCTCTGGACCTTGAAATGGGGCATTAGAAAGAATTTTTTGGAGGGTGATTATTTGCGTAAAATTCTCTTCAGCGAGTGCTTTATTTAACGATTTTAAGAGTGACGTTTGCTGTTTTTGTATGGTTTTTTTATTGGATTTGTTAAACCCAGCATGGATGGTTTTTGAGAGTTCGTATTTTTGCAGATCACTATTAAGTTGTAGAGCTTGGTTGTAAGTTTTTTGGGCGTTGACGTAATCTTGCACCGCAAGAGCTTGGATAGATAAACTGTATAAGGACTTAGCTAGAGTGTTTTTTTCGCTGGTCAGAAAGGCTTTGGTGAAAGACCAGCTGTGATCGCCATCTTGAGCTCGAATATGAAAATCGTATTGGGCAAGCTTTGATTGTAATAAGTTTGCTTGAGCAAGTTTTACGTTTGTTTCAATAAGCCGTAATTCATCGTTTCTTGCTCGATTTATTTTTTCGTCTAATATTTCAAATTGCTTCTTCCAGCTATGGTTTTCAATGAGAGTTGATAAGAGTGCATTGGCTTTTCCCCAGTGTTTAGAGGTGATTTCGCTTTTAATTATTTCTATTTTTTTATTAGCATGTAAGCGATCTTCTTTTTTGATCTTTTTATAGAGCTGTGTATTGGTTTTTTTTTCTATTTTAAGCTGTGAAAGTGCTTTTTTATAGTTACCTATTTCAGCTAATGCTTCTGATTGGTGGAACCAGATTTTGTTAGAATTTGTACTGCAACCTGAAGCTAATAAAAAAGATAAGGTAAGAAGGGTGTAGGTAAGTGCTTTAAACATAGCTTTGCATAGCTTCCATTTCAGCTTCTTGCTGCATTAAAAGACGATTGAATTTAGGGGCTAATCCAGTGATTTGGTAACAATTGATGTAACCAGATTTACCTTTGATTATCATGGGTATTTTGTCGCCGGTTACGATTAGCCCTTTTGTAGATGGGTGCATGAAGACAGCTTCGCTTATTAATAAGCTACCAGGAGTAGATTGTTCGCATAGTCTTGATGCTAGATTGACAGTGTCACCACTTATGGTTGATTGCATTCGTTCGCTTGAGCCAATAGAGCCCGCTAGTAAATCACCGTTATGTAAGCCTAATCTGAATTCTAGTGGCGGCATATTTTGTTCAATGCGCTGCGAGTTCATTAGTTCGGTTAATCTTATGAATATTTCTGCCGTGCAAATGGCGTTCATGCAGTGCTTGTTATCATCTTTGTGTATGCCAAAGGTTAGCATGGCGCCATCGCCGATATAATTATCAACAGTGCCGCGGTACATTTTTGCTGCTTGATGTAACAAGAAATAGTAATTATTCAGAATGTCTGCAATGTGAATGGGCGATTCTTTTTCGCATAGTTGTGTAAAGCCAACAATATCAATAAATAATACCGAGCCGGAAGTCGCTCGTAATGGTTTAGTTGGGCTGTTTAAATTAGAAAGGATATCTTGTGCAATATCTTTTGAAATGTAGCTGCTAAATTTGCTTTCTATTGATTCTTTATCGCGTAATCCTTGCAACATTTTCTTAAAGCTTTGTACTAGATCTCCAACTTCATCATTTTTATAGCTTGGTAGTGAAGGGTTTAATTCACCTTTAGACACTTTTACTGCAACTTTTTGTAGTCGATGAAGAGGGGCTGTTAACGATCTGGCCATAAAGACGGAAAGTAGTAGTGTGATCAGGCCCAATATACTGGTAATTAGACCAACAGTATTCCGTGTTTTGATAAGCGATTTAGTAATGTCTGAGTTGTCTAGTGAAAGTGTGAGTCGGCCTGCTTGAACATCTTGAAAGGTAATGGGGGTTGTGTAGCGGCTAATTTCAGTTTCTTTGGACGGCTTTGTTGTAAGCGCTTCGGCTAGTAACTTGTTTCCATCATTATATATGGCAATGTGTTGAATGTTCGGAGTGCTGGATACTAGGTTTTCTAGCATGGTAGCTAATGCCAGTTGGTCGCCTGCCATTACCATTTCAGCTGAGCTATTCGCGGCTTGCTGAATAATGGTTTGTGCAAATGTATCCGACTGCTTTTTTAGGAGTGTATTTAAGTTAATACTTAGATAAAGCCATAATGTTCCCGTTGTTAATAGAACAAGAAAAGCCATAGCAGACATTATTTGCCATGATAAGGGGATACGTATGGATTGTAGTCTTAGCTGCTTAAAAATCATTTAGATTGGGTCGCACAGTAATGTCACAAAATAGTTCTATTTAGGAGTGGTGAGTGTTCAAAAAGTACACTTTGACCTAGGTCTATTGTTAGAGGAGCGTTGATAGGCTCTGTATGTATTTTAAGGCATGTGTTCGAAAAATCGAGGTTTATTCCCAGTCATCGCCATAATCGTGAAGTAATTCCGTTTCTGCTTTGATTGTTTTTAGAGCGACGACAGTATAGTCATCATAATATGCAACATTTGGTTTTTTATGGTGATTAATAAACCTTAGTTCGTTCTCTACCTTGAATTTATCTTTACCGTCATTCATCCATAATACATGGGGGCCATCTTCAGTAACACTGACACCTTTAAGCGTTCCTATGACGGTGTCTTTCTTGATGTCTGTTTTTGCAAACAATCCCATACCATGTACTTGGCTTTCTTTTGCTTTTACGAGTTTTAGAAGTGTTTTGTCATCGCTCATGTTATCCCCCCTTCGCAGATTGTAAATTATAGTAAATTAACCCCTTAAATGCATAGGTGTTAGCCTAATTAATTTATACATTAATATCGTTCTTAGCCACTGAGGTGGAATGGTTACTCGTTGTGAATATTGTCACCTTGACGGTAAGCTCCGGGAGTAATTCCGGTCCATTTTTTGAATGCTCGATGAAAGGTACTGGACTCTGAGAATCCTAGTTTCTCAGAAACATCTTGAATACTTAAATCACCTCGACCTAAAAAATACAGCGCTGTATCTCTGCGCATTTGATCTTTTAATTCTTGATAGGTTAAGCCTTCTTCTTTAAGGCGACGACGCAAGGTTTGCGCACTTGTGTGAAGAGCATCAGCAACAAATTCAAAGTTAGGAAGTTCTTGTGAAAGATCATCGCCAATGATGGCTCGTATTTGTGCAACTAGGCTATTACCTTCATCAGGTCTTGCAAGTAGGTCGGCTGGGCTATGTTTTAAAAATTTTCGTAAGGTAGTTTCATTCTGAATTAATTTTTCATTCAAAAATTTAACCGGGAATTTCATGCCTGTATATGTATTGTTAAATTGAATGTCGCAATAAAACATGCGCCTGTATTCTGTTTGATTCACGGGCGCAGGAAAAGTAAAGCTGGCTTCGATTAAATTAATTCTTCGTCCGATTAGCCAGCTACCAAAGCGATGCCAGATAACCAATAGAGATTCTACTAAGAAGTGGTCAGGGTCATTTAGTTGGCTTTCATCTAGGATTATGGTGGCGTAGTCTCCGTCAATTTCTAGGGTGAATTTTGGGAGGTGTAAAAATAATCCGTAGAATCGATAAGCGCGGCGAAATGCGCGTTCAAGTGTGGGGCAGTGAATAACGGCGTGACACATCATTGCGAATGAACCTAGTTGGCTAGGTACTTTTCCAAGGCCCATGTATTCGTCATTCATTTCGAGCCAAATATTTTTAATTAACTCTGCGTATTGTGTGGCAGTCACTCTGGACATAGGTTCGTGTAAAACGTCTTCTAAAATAGACGACTTATGAAGAAGGGCTTGTATGTCTAAACCATTTTGTCTTGGCCCACGTAAAGCTGCATTTACGTAATGGTATGGAATTGTAAACTCAAGCATGCCCATGCAGTATTTTCGCCCAATATTAATGGTCAGAGTGTGACTAATAGCGCCAAGCATACACAAAGCAATCCAGGCTTGCATTATTTTACATAGATATGCGTATTAAGTGTGTAGACAGCTAACTAAAGCTATGGTCTAGTAAGTATTCTAACCAAATAATAAAAATAAAATGAGGTGGAGTATGTTAACACCGTTAGCAGCGTTCCTATCTGCGGTAAAAGAACAGCCCAATGCTATTTACCTTCGGCAACCTTTGAATGGCGTTTACCATGAGTTTTCATGGAAGCAGGTGGCGCATAATGCCCGGAATATTGCGTACCAACTAAAAAAGTTAGGTGTAGAACCTGGCGATAAAGTTGCTCTGTGGTCTAAAAATTGCGCTGAGTGGATTACTACTGATGTTGCGATCATGATGGTTGGTGCTATTTCAGTTCCTCTTTACCCTGGTCAATCAAAAACAAATGTTCACTATGTTCTTCAACATAGTGAATCTAAGGTGATGTTTGTTGGTAAGCACGATAATGATCAAGATGTAATTAATAGCATTCCTGAGAATTTCCCTGTTATTGGCTTTTCTTATTATTCCGGTTCAACGCATTATGATTGGAATCAATTGGTTGCAGTGGAGGCTCCTGAGTCATTCGAAATTCACACACCTGAATTGGACGATGTAATTACACTTGTTTATACATCTGGTACAACTGGGCAGCCCAAAGGTGCAATTCATACTTGTCGCTCATTTGCTTTTTCTTCTAATAATGGTGTTGAGCAAATTAATACAGGACCAAATGATCGTGCGCTTTCATTTTTGCCTTTGGCCCATGTTGCTGAACGTATTATTGTTGAGGGTCAAAGCTTTTACGCTTGGTTTACTATTTCTTTTGCTGAATCATTGGATACATTTGGTGATAATCTTGCCAGTGTTAAGCCGACATTGTTTTTCGCTGTTCCTAGGTTGTGGGCCAAGTTTCAAGAAGGAATATTAACTAAAATAGGTGGGCAGAAAAAGCTAGACCGTTTGTTATCGATTCCATTATTAGGCAGCTTTGTCGCAAGAAAAATTCGAATAGGTTTGGGTTTGAACGAAGCCCATATTTGCGCCAGTGGCGCATCACCAATACCTAGATCATTGATAGATTGGTTTGATCGAATTGGAATTGAGATTGTAGAAGGTTACGGCATGACCGAGAACCTGTGTTATGGCACTTTCAATAAAACGGGAGATCGTCTCGTTGGTTCAGTGGGAAAGCCATTCTTCCAAAACGAAGTAAAAATAAGTGATAAGGGTGAAATACTTTTTAAAAGTCAGGCTTTAATGCAGGGGTATTATAAAGAGCCTGAAAAAACAGCGGAAGCTTTAGTTGATGGTTTCTACCATACCGGTGATAAAGGACGCATTGATGACGATGGTTTTTTACATATAACGGGGCGTGTTAAGGAGTTATTTAAAACCTCTAAAGGCAAGTACATTGCGCCAGCACCAATTGAAGGTTTATTAACGGCGAATGTGTTGATTGATCAGGCATGTGTGATGGGTAGCGGTCGTTCACAGCCTTTGGCTGTTATCGAGCTATCTGATACTGCAAGAAGGAAAGATGCCACGACTATTCAGGCTGAAATTGAAAATCATGTTGCACATATGAATCGAGAGCTAGAGCATCATGAGCGTTTAGATTGCATCGTGATTAGTCAAAGTATTTGGACTGTGGATTCTGGCTTGATTACACCAACGCTTAAAATCCGCCGAGAAACGGTAGAATCGCGTTATTATCCGCTAGGTGAGCATTCAAAAGAATTAATCGTATGGGGGCCAAAAGAAGATGCTGTAAAGGCATTTGAGGCAGCGTAAGTTGCCTCTACCTTTCTAGGACGGAAATATTAAAACCGGGTTCGCCCGGTTTTATTTTGCCTGTTACTTATAGATTTTAGTGTTTTGGAGGGTGTTGTTGAACTCATCAACGCAGCGTTTGCAGATGCAGCTTGGATCTTGATTTAGGTTTACGCACTTTTCTCGTAACTCCGTTGGAATTTTGGTGTTAAAGCACCAACAACCAGAATCCCTGCTTGATTGGCAGTTATTTGGTTTTAGGCATAAGGGGCAGTTATCTTTATTATTCAATATTTTATACCGTTATCTATCTTTGTCTTTAATTCTTAACTTCGTAGCTTATCAAAATTTAAGAAGTAGAGGTTGTTAGGGCTTCGATTATTGGGAGTATTGCCGTGATTACGCTGGTTATAGATCGTGATTAAGAGCGATAACTAGCATTAGGTGTAGTCATTTGACTATTCATGCCTATTTCTTGTCAGATTATGTGATTGTTCGTTACTAAATAGCTGTCACACTATTTGCAATAATTAAAGGTGGATGTATGGGTGTTCGAAATCATTATCAGCATGAAGATGTCGTCGGAATTAAAGTAGGGCGCATCAATCAAGGAATTAATACTAATTTTATTGTTTATCGTATGGGTGAGACGGTTATTGACTCTGGTCCGAGTAATCAATGGAAGTATGTAGAGTCTTTTTTAGATGAGCAAAAAGTTTCACAATTGTTACTGACCCATCACCATGAAGATCACAGTGGGAATGCGCATTACATTTCTAAGAAATATAATGTAATGCCGAAAGCGCCTCGGCTTGCTCAAGAAAAATTGAAGCTCGGTTATAAAACGCCTCTTCTGCAACGCTTTGTTTGGGGTTCATTAGTGCCGGTTGAAACAGTGCCCTTGTCCGATATTGAGTATCTTGCTGATGGTTCGAAGATTATTCCTGTGCACACACCAGGCCATGCTAAAGATCTAACTTGTTTTTATCTTCCGGAACAAAAGTATTTTTTTAGTGGTGATTTATACATTGCTCCAAAACTAAAGTTATTGCGATCTGATGAGAATTTGGAGCAGTTACTGCAGAGTATTAATAAGGTATTAGAGTTAGATTTTGATACAATATTTTGTCCTCATGGCGGTGTAATAAAAGAGGGTAAGGCAGCTTTAAGGTTGAAGAAAAAGAATATCCTTAAGCTTGCTGAAAACGTGCAGGCATTAAGTAAGAAAGGAGAAACAATTGAAGGAATCGTGTTAGCGCTATTAGGCAAAGAGGATATGACGGCTAGATTAACTCGCGGAAATTTCTGTAAGGCTAATTTGGTTAATCATTGCTTAACTCTGGATATACCTTCGCTGCAATAGAGATATCTAAGTTAGTGATAATTCTTAATTATATTAGCGATATTGAAAGTGTATAGGTTGGTCGGGGGCTACTTAATTTGTTAGTTTTAATTAAGCAGAGAGGTTTTTCATAAGGCCTCTTTCCTTTTTTATTTTTTCTCTTTAACGTTCTTCCTTCCAGTCTAATGATTTTACGATTTCAGGAAAATTTAAGTACAGCATGTCGGCAAAACCCGACCCGTGCCTATAATGTTTTTCACTATTTATAAGTTTGGTGCTGAGCATATTAGAAAACTCAGTGGCAACCGAGTCACTATTTCCATAGATAATATGGCATTTAGACTTGATGTCAGAAAGCTCGAATCCCCAATCTTGCGACGTTAGTACAATATCTTGCAGTAAAGCTTCGACACCTTGTCGTGTACTTTCTAGTGCTTGGTCTGTTGCTTGTGATTGAATTAGTGGGTTGCTCAGGGTGAGGGCATCAGTTGAGTTGAACATGCCAAGCATGTGTTTGTACGACTCTTTTGGTTTTCGCTTGAATTCAAACATAGTTAAGCGCATTGAGTATAAGGCTATTTTGGGCAGTTTTTGACAAAAGCCAGGGAAGTATTTGTAGAAGAATGGTGCGTCTTTTATTTCTCCCATGTCTACATTAGGTGCAAATGATTCTAGTAGTAGAATTTCTTTCACTCTTTTGGGTAGTGCAAAGGCCACTGCAAGTGTATATGGTCCTCCCGCTAAACAGCCCGCAAAATAGGCTGATTTAATGTCTAGGTTATTTAGAAGCTGCTCAATATCATCTGCGTAATCTAATAGTTGTTTGTAAGCTGGTGGGGCTGATTGTCCATAGCCCGCACGTTCAGGAATAATAAGGCAGAAGCCTTGCTTTATTAAGTCGCTAACATCAATTGGTGACTCTAATCGGCAGCTCAAAGATGCGTGGGTTAATATAATGATATTGTTTTTTAAATTGCCATAAATTCTATAAGAAAATAAACGCTTGTCTTTAAGTTCTATAAGGTAATCATTAAAGAGTGCATTTTTATCCGTTTCTATCGTTGTATTTAATGCAAGTGGCGACCTCAGTATAAGGGCTACCAGTTCTTGTTGTTTAGACGTGTTAGTTTTTTGCAATATCGATTTAATTGTTTGCCTAACAGTTGCTACCGTACACCCCCTTTGTGTTGCTATTTCTTCTGTTGATAATCCTTGGGTAAGTTTTCCCGCAATAATAGCTTCCGTTGGTGTGAGCTTATATAGATTTTGCAACTTTTTGTGTTGTATAGAAGAGTCTGCTTTTTGAGAAATAAATAATGCAGCAATGGCATTAGTAGGGATGTGACCGCTATACATGTTACGTGCATCTGCAATAGGGCTTAGCAGGGCCAGAGTATCATTACCTGCAGGGGTTTTTAAAAGTAACGCTTCAGATTCTTTTTCATGTTTTGGGTTGTTGAAATCCAAAAGGCGATTCTTTATGTTTAGTCGTTGTTTTTCTGAACCAATGCTTAATGGTTGAGGTAATACCTGTTCGTTTTCAAGTTCCAATAGGGCGGTGCCCGTTTGATTAGCCATTACTACCTTGCAAGATTGATCTAACAAGATAATTGCAAAGGGAAGTTGATCGGCAAGATTGTTATACATGACTTGCTGTTGTTGAGCTTCTAATAGTTGCTGGGAAATTTTAGAGGATTGCTTTAAGTGGCCTATTAATAATTCGGTAACCTCTTTTTCATTGGTGTTTGCATTATTTTTAAGGCATTTCACTAGTTCTAAATGTACGTCGCCATCAGTTGCTGCGCGATAAATTAAATCTATGGGTTGGTGGGAGGTGTTGCTCATGTGACGCGTCCACTTCTAACCTCTTAATGTTTATTATTAAAATACAGAGGCTAAAATCGTAAGTGAGATATTATTGGGCGCTATAGTAATACGGCAAACGAGCGAATGCTATTAAATACACTTTAACCGTAATGGGGTGGAAGTGTTTAAAGAATGAACAATTGAGTTGAAGTAGTAGGGTTAGTTGTTTATTTGGTTCCTTGAAGCATGCTTACCATTGAGTACACATGATTATCTGTATTTATATTGGCCATTAAATTTGTATTAAGACCTAAGATATTTAACAGTTCGATAATGACAGGGTCATTAGAAAAATCACGGGTTGGTTGGCTAAAGTTTAAGCGTGATAAATCAATACTGGGTAAATTTGGTAGAACAATTGTTGTTTTTTCGGGTTGGGTGTCGATTACTTGTAATAGTCGAGTCAGATTGCTGACCGATTGAGTTAGATCGCCTTCTTTAATAAGTTTAAAGACGCTTAAATATTGATCAGCCTTAACTGGGTTGAAGTGGTAATTTCCCAGGCTAAAGGTAATGTTCTCACCCTCTACAAAAATGAACTCCCCATGGCGGCTTGTTCGTCCTTCTATTCGATCGCTTTTATACGACATGTTTGCGACTCTTAGATCAAAGACAAATCCTGATTTTTCAGTTTGATTAATATTATGACCACTGCCTCCTTGAGCATGAATACTAAGAGTTAGGCAGGATAAAAAACAAACAAAATTCAATGATAAATACTTCATAAAGATGATTCTTATAATAAGTCAGATATCTAACAATTATAATCAACGATTCATTGGTTGGCCCCTGCCATATGGTAGGTGAGTGTTAATCACTTGATGCAAGTATTCAATATTGTACCTAGGTGAATTATAAGAGCCTCTTATTATTGATCTATTCTTCTTTATCATTCGTATGTTTATTGAACCTTTTAAATTGTGGGCCTTATGTCTATTCAGTTGACCATATTTGCGGATAGTTTTTGTCCGCTTTGCATGAAAGAAATGCTGCATCTATCTAAGTTAGATTCTCAAAAGAAAATAGGCTTTGTTGATATTCATAATGCTGTGGAAATGAAGCGTTATACAGATATTAATCAGACTTTAGCCAATACGATATTGCATGGAAAGTTGCCTTCGGGTGAGGTTATATTTGGGTTGGATGTGACTCATAAGGCTTGGCAGTTGGTGGGGAAAGGGTATTTAACGCTGTTGATTAGATTGCCTGTGATTGGTTATTTTGCTGATAAAGTATATTTGATGTTTGCAAGGCAAAGATATCGTATTTCACTTTATCTGACGGGTAAACCTCGTTGTGATGCCAATTGTGAATTAATCGATCAAAAGGCTTATGTGGCAGTTTTTGAGCGATCGATTAAGTAAACGGTATTCGGCTTCTTGGGATTAATGGTGGGTGGATCGGATAATTGGGGTGTTCATTTGGCTTGTTCAGTATTGGTTGTGGGTGCGGGCAGTGTGATTGCTCAGGCTTTAATTACATCATACCTAAATGATGGAAGTGACAATGATGTGGTCGCGATTACTCGATCTATGGATGATTTATCCATTGATAGTGTTCTATTTCATGATGACGTTGAATGCTTGCTGTGTGATTATTCTGAGGCGTCTATTCAGGTTGTTTGTGATGAGTTAATGGCCAAGCATTATTCTTTCGATCGTGTGTTTATTTGTAATGGTGTTTTGCATAGTGATAGCTTGCTTCCTGAGAAGCGATTGACCGATTTCGACTCTAAGGCTTTTAGGTCAATTATTGATTCAAATACACTGACACCCATGCTGTGGTTGATTCAGCTGGAAGGGTTGGCCAGAAAGCAGGCGGTCATAACTGTATTTACTGCAAGGGTAGGCAGTATCGCTGATAATCACTTGGGAGGCTGGTACAGTTATCGAGCATCAAAAGCGGCTTTGAATATGTTGGTTAAAACCGCTGCAATTGAGCTGAATCGTCGCCATAAGCATTGGCGTTTTGTTTTGTTTCATCCCGGTACAACTGATACGCCCTTATCAAAGCCGTTTCATAAAGGTGTGCCCAAGGATAAGCTGTTTTCTCCAAGCTTTGTTGCGAACCAGCTGATGGGGATATTGCAAGGGCTACCGGATGAGTTGCCTGTTCAGTACTTGGATTGGCAGGGAAGGCATATAGAGTGGTAGTAGCCTTTGATTTGGTGTGTATTTTCTTGCTGCTGGGTATAGGCTATTGATTAACAGGCTGATTATAGTACCCTTTGTTTTTTATTTTTTTTAGAGTGGATTTCCCATGCCTAAGGCAAGTGATATTAAAAAAGGTACAGCTGTTGATTTTAATGACAAGGTGTACATTGTAAGAGATATCGAGCGTTCTGTGCCTCAAGGTCGTGCTGGTGGCAGTATTTATCGTATGCGTATGTACGAAGTGGTGACAGGTAGCAAAATTGATGAGTCGTTCAAAGATTCAGATATGTTGAATCTTGCTGATCTTAACCGTCGCGCAGTGACCTTTTCGTATTCAGATGGTGAAGAGTTCGTATTCATGGATGCTGAGGATTACTCTTCATACAGCTTGAATAAAGATTCAATTGAAGAGCAATTGCTGTTTATCAGTGAAGATACTCAGGGCCTGTTGATTGTCATTGTAAATGACGCGCCAGTAGCGTTGGAGCTTCCTACAACAGTGGATCTAGAAATCGTAGAAACAGATCCTTCTCTTAAAGGTGGTTCTGCTACGGCACGCACTAAGCCAGCCAAACTATCTACGGGTCTAACCGTTCAAGTGCCTGAGCATATTGCGACAGGTGAGAAAATTAGGATTAACGTTGAAGAGCGCAAGTTTATGGGGCGCTCTGACAAGTAGTAAAGCTGGGCGTTTAACGTGTTCAGTAGTCTAAAGTTAGCTAGTAATTAGTATTGTTTAGACAAAAAAAGAAAGGCGAACTCTAAGGTTCGCCTTTTTTATGCCTGCTATAAGCTGCATCAGAATTTGTTGGCGCTTGATTGTCCAGACCTGCAGATTTTCCCGTGCAGTGTGTTAATATTCTGGGCTACTTGTATTGTTAGTATTTTGTTATGCCTGTTACTCATTTTATTACCCATCAGATCACCAAAGCAGGGCCTCAAGATGGCGCCCAAATAAGCCTGTGTGATACAGAGCCAACCATTGATGAGTACGCCAGTAAGGTGATGTCACAATTACGCAGTATTTTTATAAGTCGTGCAGGTAAACGTTACGGTCGGTTTAATCCAGAAGCCCCTCAAATTAAAGCACTCACCTTAGACTGGTTGAATGGTAAGCAATCATTCTTGTCATTCTCTCAAACTCTGGCTAAATACTTTGCGACACATTTGGATAATAGTCCGTTAGAAATGGAAGGTTATATTGCTGTTATAGCAGAAGAAATAGCTGATGGTGATCGGTTATATGTGTATCACTTGCGTGAAAAAACCAATGTCGCTCTTAATAGTAGTATGGAGCTTACAGAAACTCGATTTATTGACTTTTCTAATACGGGTTTTGCCTTATGCATTAATACAGGTGTATTAAAAGGTGATGAAGAAGAAAAATATTTAAGCTATAGCTATGGTCGTGGTGAAAAGGCTTTGCAAAACTCTTTCAGTGAATTCATTGGTTTTACTGACACCATTAATGTTGAACAAGAGACTCAAGAGTTTTTACAGATAGTAAATGAATACACTAAAAGTTTAAGTGAAGAAGAAGCGGTTGAAACTAGAGCTAAAGTGGTTGATTACTGTATGGAGCAAGATAAGTACGGTGCTCCTGTTGAATTTAAAGCTATCTCGTTAGAAATAAATGAGCGAGAGCCTGAGAAGTTTGAAAAATTTATTGTTGAAAAGCGTGAAGAAGCTCGGGCAGTGAGCGCTGATGGCTCAGCTGGAGACGCCATGATTTCAACGGAAGTCAGGAGCGAGTTTATACCTGATCGCAAAAGCTTAAAAAATTATGTGCGTTTCAGTGGGAAGAATAAGGACGTGACACTGAGTTTTACAGCTGCATCTTTGGGTGGAGATGTTAAATTTAATGGTGTAACGAATAGCTTGGAAATTACTAATCTTCCTGCACGTTTGTTAAAGCAATTGCAGCAAGACAAGGAGTATCACGATAGTCTGGATTGATTGGATTTTCAGAGTTGTGAGTTAAATATTAAACCGAGCATGGCTCGGTTTTTTTTATGCTATTGAATATGGTGTGTATGGTAATAAAATTTTCAATGTAAATTGCGTATATTACTCAGGTTTAAGCGTTATGCTTAATTATAAGTAGATGCAGTCTAGAGGGTTGGGGATCGTAACCTTGCCTGGCGAGTGTGCTGTTTTACTTTGCATAATTAGTTCGTCAAAATCGATAGTGCCTAATGGCGAAGGGTCTTTAAGCCAGGGCTTAAAGAAGTTTTCCCAGTGAATTAAAAATGTTTCCTTTGGTTTGTATTTTTTTAGCAAGCCACTTGGGTAATCTTCAACGTTATCAAAGGAAGCAGCAGCTACAAATAAAGAATCAACTGCAATGCCATCCGTAATGGGTTGATAGCCAATAGGGAAGTCAGAAGCTGATGTCTGCATGTAAATGCGTTTGTACACTTTGTCGCTATTGGCTTCAGTTAAAAAATCGATTATGTAGGATAAATTTTTACCTTGTTTCCAAGACCATATATACCTTGGAAGCTTTTGTCTTGGTTTATCTACAGTGTCTGACGCAAAGTTGTAATTGAATATTTGAGGGGCATGTTCAGATAGTTCTGCTTTTACTCTAATCCAGCCATTGGCGATGTGATGCCATTGATTAGTGTTGTTGTCTTGGATGGTTAATAGGTTTTTTTTGCTATAAGTCGGGGCGATCATGTTGCTGCTACTAACAGAGCTAACAATGATGGCATCGTCTCTTAAGAAATTTTTAATGGCGGGTAAATCAGCGAGGTGATCATAATGCCCATGGCCGACTAATACCGCATTAACATTTTTTTGATATGGGCCCAGAGCATTTTTTATGGCGGTTGGGCTAGGACGGTACTTATCTAGGGTGATAATGTTCCATAAAGATTGTGGGCTATAGAATGGGTCAGTAAGGACGCGCTGATCCTTGTAGTGGATGTCTAGTGCACCAACACCCAGATATCGAATGCTCAGTGGATGCTTGTCATTCATACATTGCATAGAGGAGGCAGGATAGGATATTCCAGTCAATAAAACTGCAATGAATGTGGCTGCGATCCAATTTGTCATCTGCCTTTCTGCTCCTGAATTTAAACGGTTTTATGTGTGGTGAATTGGGCTGTACGATAAAATGTTGATGCTAATTAAGGCCTGCCCACACTCTAATAACAGCAAGTACACTGCCGATTAATATGATTTGAATGATTGGTATCTTTATGTGTCGAAGCAGTAAAAATCCAAGTGCTGCAATCACCATATCCACAGGCTGTAAAACAGCTGATACAAATATAGGTGTATACAGTGTAGCAGCTAGCAGGCCAACAACACTTGCATTAATGCCATTTATTAACCCTGAGACCCTTGGTCGTTTGGCTAGCTGGCTCCAACTTTTTTGGAAGATAAGTATCAATAAAAATCCGGGTAGAAATATACCTAACGTAGCTATGCCAGCACCCAGTAGCGGGCTTTCATGGCTTAAGGCGCCAAGGTAGCTTGCAAAGGCAAACATTGGTCCGGGAATGGCCTGTGCCGCAGCATAACCGGTTATAAAACTTTCTTGTCCAATACTGCTGGCAAAGTGGTCTTGCAGTAATGGTAAAACTACGTGACCGCCACCAAATACAAGGCTACCGGCGATAAATGTTTCTGAAAATAGTGTGCCCAAAGGCAGTAAGTTGAATAGGCATGCGATGAAAATGGCCAAAAAGATGAAGCTGCTTAGGCTAAGTTTAAAGGAACTTGTTGAATTGCTGCTGTTATCGGATTTCGAATGAAGTCTCCATAAGCCGTAAGCCCCTGCTAATGCAATGCAGATAAGTTGAATAAATGGTATGGGAGCTAACCAGATAACGCAGCAGGTCAAAACCGCTATCGTTTTGGTGGTATTGGTGGTGCAAAAATTTTTGCCCATCGTAAGTACTGCATCCAGCACTACAATAACAGCCAGCAACTTAAATACATGTATAAAACTATCTACGTAAGTGTTTCCAGTTAACTGGGTTAGTCCTGTAGCAAGAGCCACCATTACCATGAATGACGGTAGGGTGAAGCCGATAAACGCCAGTATGCCACCCAGTAAGCCCATGCGTTTTAAGCCAATGGCAAAACCTACCTGGCTAGAACCTGGTCCAGGTAGGAATTGGCTTAAGGCAATTAATTGGCTGTATTCAGATTCGGTAATCCATTTCTTTTGATCAACAAATACGGTTCTAAAGTAGCCTAGGTGAGCAGCCGGCCCACCAAAGCTGGTAAGGCCTAAGATAAGAAATTGGTAGAATAAAGTGAGTGCGTTTTTCATGATTCTTTTTACATGCCATTTAAGGGGTGAATAATAACAATTCAACCATCTGTAAAACAATAAAAAATAGAGATAAAAATGCTATGAATACAAGGGGCTTTAAAATTTTGCTTAATTGCCCCTTAAGTAAGTAGCTTTATAATTTACTTTTAAAGTTTATGCGGTAGATCAAGGATCTTGATCGTAATCGATTGCTAGGTCCGTGTGATTGTCTATTGAATCGCTTAGAGTAGTGGTGTCGCTAAATTTTGTGGATATGACAGAAGGCTGTTTTTCTCTGCTTTTCTCTGCTTTTCTCTGCTTTTCTCTGCTTTTCTTTGCTAGTGAAGCTAAATATATAAATATTATTTATTGGTTGTCATTTCGCTTGGTCACTTTAATATTTATAGCTTCTCTAACTAACTGAAAAATCTTATTTATATGCCTTTGCCCATACTGTATTCATTACAACATTGTCCATATGCTATGCGTGCTAGGTTGGGGGTTTTGTTGGCGCAGCAATCAGTATTGATACGTGCTGTGGTGACTAAAAACAAACCCACTGAAATGTTGGCAGTGTCGCCTAAGGGTACAGTGCCTGTATTGATTATAGAAAAGGATGGGGTTGATGATAAATTAATCATTATTGATGAAAGCTTGGATATTATGCTTTGGGCTTTAAGATTGAGTGACCCATTAGATTTATTGTACTCTGAAAAGGAGGGCGTATTTCTTGAAGAAATGCTGGAGCTGATTAGAGAAAATGACAAAAAATTCAAGCCTAATCTAGAGATTTATAAGCTTGCAAAGCGCTTTCATAAGGGTTCAGAAGTTGCTGATCGAGAAGCATGTGAAGTGTTTATTGCAGGTTTAGAGGCTAGATTGGAGTTTAATGACTATTTAATGGGTGATAGGGCAAGTTTGGTTGATTATGCCTTGCTGCCATTTGTTAGGCAGTTTGCGCGGGTGGATCGTAAGTGGTATTTACAAAGCCCATATCCAAAGTTACGTAATTGGTTGGATAGGCACCTTCAGGTTCCATTATTTACAAAGGCCATGGCTAAATACCCATTATGGTTAGATAGCCATGAAGCTTTTTTATTAGGAAAGAACTAGCGCCTGGTTTATTGAAGGAGTGGTTACAAGCCTTGTTTGTACTGTGCGTTAGTGGATATGGTTACCATTTCATGTAACTGCACACCTGATGCTTGTTCGCCATTTAAGATATTTTCAAAGTGATGGATCAATTGAACCTTATCTTGTTTTTCTTTTGAGCCACTACCAATGTCAGTTAGGTCAATAAAGAACTCATCGAACAGGTGGGAAAAATCATTGACGGCATCAATGTTCAAAAACTGCTCATGGTTATAAATACTTGGGTATCCGCCTTTCTGCTTATCAACCGCAAACTTTACACCCTTAACATTTGTAATTGATGTGGCTTTTTCACACTTAAGCATGCAGCCATCTTCAATGCTGGGTTTCTTGCAGCCTACTGTTTGTTGGAAGAAGCACTGACGGCTTGTCATCATTAATATTGGGTGGTAAATACTGTAAAATAACTTGAAACCTTCAGGGCGCTTTATATTGCGAATTTGATTTTGGTTGATTTCGTTTGAGATAAACGCACCTTTACAATCAAGGTCTTCTTTTAGTGTAAGTAGGGCATAAGAGTTTGTTGTATTTAAGAATGGGCCAGCAACCCAGTCAATGCCCATCTCAAACGCTTTATACGCGACACCTGTATTGTTGCTGACAATATGTTTTGGTTTTACTTCTTCTAATATCTTTACAGATTCTATGTAGTCTTTTCCGATCAGTACGGCCGGAAACCAAGGTATCAGTCTAGGGTGGTCTAGAAACATATCAACGTATTGGCGAGTACCTGCTTTAAAACTTTCAGGAAGTTTAAAGTAAATGTCGGCATCCGTTTCATCGCATAGGTATAGATCTTTAATGTCTGCGATCAAGATAGACATTTTTGGTTTTTCTTCTATTTTGGCGTGTTGGGGTAGAGTGGGTATATCTACTGCAGGAACTACCTTAACAGAGCCGTTTAATAAGAAAGCCAGTTTGTTTTTGATATTTGTTAGTTCTTTGAACGGAATATTTAAGCCAGAATCAAGCTCGTCAAAACGAATGTCTTCGATTAAGTATTCTGAATTGTTAAATGATTTGAAGCGTTTTTTAATGGCAGTTTGGTCTATTGAAGACTGGCCTGCCTCTATCAATGTCATGTCAGATCTAACATTGTAAGTTTTGATTGGAGAGTCTTTTTCGTTTGATGCTTCGTCTGTAACAACAGCCGTCACCGTTAGTGGTTGCCCTAACTTACCGGTAAAACTTAATGTCAGTTTTTCTTTTGCGATGCTTAAGTATCTGATTTTCTCTTTTACAATATCGCCAATTTCATTCTTTTGTTGCGACAATTCATCTTGTGTTTCTTGTATTTGAACTACTGTAATCGCATTATTTTTTTCGTTGGCGTGGCTGAAGCTGTGATCGCGAGGATTGTCGATGAACATGGATTTTGTCATGTCACCTTTTAAGAATAAATTGGTGAAATTACGATTAAATACCTTGTATAGGTTTGAATCGTCATTCAGTAGCTTGCCAGTTTCTACGAATTTATTTATTTGCTTACGCCAGCTATCAACGACGGTGTGCACATATTGTGCGCCCTTGATACGGCCTTCAATTTTCAAGGAGTCAACGCCAGCTTCTACTAATTCGGGTAAATCAAAGTAGGCTGAGTTGTCTTTTAAATTTAGTGGGTATTTATTGCCTGTTGCAGTTGGTTCGTACTCGTCGCGACAAGCTTGGCTGCATCGCCCTCTGTTGCCAGAGTTACCAACGCTCACTGAGCTTGAGTAGCATTGGCCTGAAAAGGCAATACACAATGCTCCATGAACAAATACTTCTGTCAGAACGTCAACATCATGAGCGACTTTAGTCAGTGCTTTGATTTCTGTGAGGTTTAATTCACGAGAAAGGTTAACTCTAGTCGCACCAATTTTGGCTAAAAACTCAACTTGGCCTTCGTTATGGGTGGTTAACTGAGTTGATGCGTGGATGTGTAGGCTAGGGAAGTGTTTTTTAACTAAATTAAACATGCCTAGGTCTTGAACAATAATGCCATCGATACCGCTGTTGACCAGTTTGTTCAGTAGTTTAATCATGCCGACTACTTCATGTTCTAAAATAACAACATTTAGCGTTAGGAATATTTCACACTCATATTTATGCGCCAGTTTTACGATACCGGTTAAGTCATCAAAAGAAAGATTAGAGGCGCGATTACGTGCATTAAAAGTGTCTAGGCCGCAATAAACAGCATTGGCACCCGCCACTATGGCTGCTTTTATGGCATTTACGTCACCGCCGGGGGCTAATAATTCTATCTTTTTGGTCATAGGGGCCCACTTCAATCTTCGGCGGTTAATTTTGAGGGGCGATTTTATCTGTATAGGCCGAGTATTACTATCAAATATACGGATATATGGTGTCATAACGCGGTCGTAAAGACCTGTATTTTATAGGGCCATTTATTAAGAATTAAGAGGGCAAGATTGTTGTTAGTCGTATATTTTGTGCGTATATAAAAAGATTGCTAAAGCCCTGTGATAGGGCTTTTCTTGTTTATTTGATCGCTAACTTAAGTGTTTGCTTGGCCAATTCTTCTAGGCTTAAATCTCCATCTGGTCGATACCAGGTTGTACTCCATCCTATGGCACCAGCCAGTAAGCGACGAAGTATAAATGGGTCTTGAGCAATTAACCCTGCTTCTACACCTTCTTGAATTGCGGTTAGCCATAAAGTTTCGTATTCATCGCGAAGTTGCAATATATGAGCTTGTTTTTCAGGCTTTAGACTGCGCCATTCATATACTAATACGCTCATGGCTTCGCCTGTATCAGTATGGACGCTGTTCAATTCGCAACGAATCAAGGCCAGTAGCTTACTACTAGAATCAGTGGCATCTGATAGGGCGTCTAGCATTCTGGCCATGTTAATAATAATGGTTTCTTCCATTACGCCCAGCAAGATGGCCTCTTTACTTTTGAAATGGTGGAACAGGCTACCTGATTGAATGCCTACAGCAGCACCCAGTTCTCTAACCGTTGTGCGTTCATAGCCCCTGTTTTTAAATAAGTGAGCCGCGGCCCGCATCAGCTTGCCCTTGGCACTTTGAGGGTCCGTTATACGATTGCTTTCGATAAGCGCTTGTAAAACATGATCCGTCATTTGTCTCTCACTTGTAAGATTTTGGAATATTTAGCCATTATTTCTGAAAGATTAGGTATTGTAAACCAAGCGCTTGCTTGGTATTGTTTTATGCATCGAATTTAAAACCATAAATAGAGTATGAAATTACTCTTTTTCAGGCGAGCCTTAGTAAGTGGTCCCTGAGAATATAATAAGAGGTTAGCGGTAATGAGTTATAGCAGTGTCTTTAAAGGTGGGTTGTTTACTGATCAGGTGCATATTGTAACTGGCGGCGGCAGTGGCATTGGTCGTTGTTGTGCTCATGAGTTAGCCAGTCTAGGCGCTCAAGTTGTTTTGATTGGTCGTAAAGAAGAAAAATTAATCAAAGTTCAAAGCGAAATTATTGAAGACGGTGGTCGGGCTAGTTTTTTTGTTTGCGATATACGTGAAGAGGAATCAGTAAGGGCTACGGTTAAGGCTATTAAAGAAGCCCTCGGCCCAATTTCAGGTTTATTGAATAATGCAGGTGGCCAATATCCAGCACCATTGGCTGCGATTAATCAAAAAGGGTTTGAGACCGTTGTTCGGACCAACTTAGTTGGCGGCTTTTTGTTTGCACGTGAAGTGTATACCCAGTCAATGATTCGCACAGGCGGCAGTATCGTAAATATTATTGCTGATATGTGGGGCGGTATGCCAGGAATGGGGCATTCAGGTGCAGCCCGTGCTGGTATGGAGAATATTACTAAAACAGCCGCGTTTGAATGGGGGCAATCAGGCGTGCGTGTAAATGCAATTGCGCCAGGTTGGATTATATCTAGTGGTATGGATACGTATGACGGTATGGCAAAAGCCATGATCCCACGTTTGCAAGAAGCTGTGCCTTTATCTCGTATGGGTACTGAATCTGAGGTCAGTAGTGCTGTTGCGTTTTTATTAAGTGATGGCAGTAAATTTGTAAGTGGTGCTACCTTAAGAATTGATGGTGCCGCGTCACAAGGAACTCGAATCTGGCCATTACCAAAAGCCAAAAACAATGAAGCTTATAATGGTTTTCATCGCGCTGTTATGCCTGATGTTTTAAAAGATGCCGATAAAGAGGGAGCGTAATCATGCCAATGATTGAAAGCCAAGTAGATGTTCATGGCGAAGACTTTAAAACCAACTCTGAAGCCATGCAGGTTTGCATCGAAGAGTTTCGCGCAATAGAACAAAAAGTACTTGATAAAGAATTAGCCAGTACAGAAAAATTCATCAAACGTGAAAAGTTATTGCCGCGTGATCGTTTGAATCGATTGCTAGATCCGGGTTCGCCATTTTTAGAAGTTATGCCGTTAGCCGGTTATAAGATGCATGACGACAAAGATGGTAGCGGAGCGGGTGGTGGTGTGATCGCGGGTATCGGTTATGTTGAAGGCATTCGTACCATGATCGTGGTAAATAATTGCGCGATTAAGGGCGGAACCATTTCACCAGCCGGTCTAGATAAATCTTTACGTGTACAAGAAATTGCTCAAGAAAATAAACTGCCAGTCGTAAGTTTATCTGAAAGCGGCGGTGCAAATTTAAATTACGCAACGGATGTGTTTGTTAAGGGTGCTCGCGCATTTGCCAATCAAGCTCGTATGTCAGCACAAGGTTTACCGCAAATAACGGTAGTGCATGGCAATGCAACCGCAGGTGGTGCATATCAACCAGGCCTGTCCGATTGGGTTGTTTTGGTACGTGGTAAAGCGAAAATGTTTTTAGCGGGTCCGCCACTTCTTAAAGCTGCTACAGGTGAAATAGCCACAGCCGAAGAATTAGGTGGTGCAGAAATGCATGCACAAACAGCAGGCACAGCAGAATATCTAGCTGAAAGTGATGCTGACGGGATTCGTATTGCTCGTGAAATTATGAGAAGCCTGCCGTGGAATGAGCAGTTAAAAGACTCTTCAGTATTAAAGCCAAATTTATATGCTGAGCCATATTACTCAACTGATGAATTACTAGGTGTTGTACCAGCAGATAGCAAGCGTCCATATGATGTTCGTGAAATATTAGCGCGTATATCAGATGGTTCTGAATTCTTGGATTTCAAAAATGACTTTGATCAGCAAACTGTTTGTGGGCGCATAAAAATTGAAGGTCATGCGGTTGGTATTATTGGTAATAATGGTCCAATTACACCAAAAGGCGCAGCCAAGGCTGCACAATTCATTCAGTTGTGTGAGCAATCAAATACACCATTGTTGTTTATCCATAACACAACAGGTTTCATGGTAGGCACGCAAAGTGAACAAGCTGGCGTGATCAAGCATGGTTCTAAAATGATTCAAGCTGTTGCAAACGCAACGGTTCCTAAGATCAGTATTAATGTGGGTGGTTCATACGGTGCAGGTAACTACGCCATGTGTGGGCGCGGATTGGACCCTCGATTTATTTTTGCGTGGCCTAACAGTAAAACAGCAGTAATGGGTGGCGCACAAGCGGGTAAAGTATTACGCATAGTGGCTGAAGAAAAACAGTTAAAAATGGGTATGACACCAGATCCTAAAGTACTGGATACCATTGAGCTTGCAACAGCTCAAAAATTGGATGCAGGCTCAACCAGTTTATTTGGTACAGCGCGTTTGTGGGATGACGGCATTATCGATCCGCGTGATACTCGCAGAGTACTGGGTTATTGCTTAAGTATTTGCAAAGAAGCAGATGTAAGAGAGCTACAAACAAACACATTTGGTGTTGCACGACTTTAACATTTTATTATTTTTCATAAATTGAATAAAAAATTAATAGCGAGATATTATTATGATTATTACGCACGAACACAAAGAATTTCACCGTACAGTTAAAACGTTTATAGAAAGTGAAATCAACCCAAATGTAGCTGAGTGGGAGAAAGCAGGTGCTTTTCCTGCCCATGAAGTATTTAAAAAAATGGGT
>JAWUVN010000004.1:0-9524 GCA_034112345.1 Bermanella sp.
CCGCTAAAAGCGGGTTTTTATAAACAACAACCTAACGTTTGTTATTACTCTTCTGGTACTACGTGAATAGTTAGAACAGTTGTCACGTCTGCGTGTACTTGCATAGTGATTTCAAATGTACCAGTAGTACGTAGAGGGCCGTTTGGTAGACGAATTTCTGATTTAGAAGCTTCGATACCAGTAGAGCTGATAAGGTCTGCAAGGTCACGAGTACCGATAGAACCGAATAGCTTACCTTCTTCACCAGCTTTAACAGCTAATGTTAGCTCAAGCTCTTTAAGCACTTCTGCACGTTTCTGAGCAGTTGCTAGTTTCGCTACTGCTTCTTTTTCAAGATCAGCACGACGAGCTTCAAAAGATTCAACGTTTGCAGCTGTTGCTGGAACCGCTTTCTTTTGAGGAATTAGGAAGTTACGACCGTAACCTGATTTAACAGTTACTTTATCGCCTAGGTTACCTAGTTTTGCTACTTTTTCTAAAAGAATAACGTTCATTATCTTTTCTCACACTTTACAGGGCAAATGACGTTAACGTCATTTATCAAAAAATATAGACCAAAGAGTGAACTCTTTAATCCGGTGTTATGCCGTGTCTTTTAATTGCTTGCGAATGTTTAATAACATATCAACTAAAGCGATCAAAATTAGTAACGCGTACATATAGGGCAAAAAGAACAGCAAGCTAATGTAAAACGCCATTAACCATTGTGAACTTAATTGCTTAATTGCCACCACTGCGTGGATCACACTTACACCCATAAAAAATAAGGGCACCAGCACAACCGAAACCCAAGATACCCTTTCAGGATCTGAGCCACCCACAACCAATACAACTCCAGCAAGCAACACATACCAAATAGGTAAGCGAAGTGACTGAAACTCGATACTGAATTCACCAGGGTTAAATAGCTTTGACTGCCAATTGCGGGCTAATAGTAATCCGCCAATGGCAAACGTTTGCAGCATGGCTGCAATGCCACCTAACAACATAGGGTAGATCCAAGGGCCTAACGTAGTTGCAGCTTGCGGAACAGTTTCTTCAAGGGTTTTTAAGTATTCACTTGCTCCTTGTTGCAGCACCTCAATCCACATAGGACTCAGTAGCGGTAACAAAAAGATCGTTAATACTCCCACCAAAACAGAAGCCATTATCGCATTCGATAATGAAACAGTGGATCGCAATACAGCGGCCATCGAAGCACTACCTAGTATCACCAGACAAACGGTGAATTCCTGTTGCGCCGCATACCAAGCAATACCTGGTAACAACGCGAGCAACAGAACATTAATTCCTTGATTGAGACCTTGGCGAAGAATCACCAAGGACACAATCGCTGCACTAATCCAATATAAAAGAGGAATGGCAGCAAACAGTACTGCTAGCAGTACTGCCTGACGAGGGTTTTGCATGGCAAAGCGTGCAATTCCTGTCATACCGTATTACCGATTACTTATGCGCATCAGTGTAAGGTAGTAAAGCAACGTAACGTGCACGTTTGATAGCTGTAGACAGCTGACGCTGATACTTAGCTTTTGTACCAGTGATACGGCTAGGTACGATTTTACCAGTTTCAGTTACATAACCTTTAAGTGTATCAAGGTCCTTGTAATCGATCTCGGCAACGCCTTCAGCAGAAAAACGGCAGAACTTACGACGACGGAAAAAACGAGACATAATCTATCCTCCTAATTATTCAGCGGCAGCAGCTGGAGCCGCTTCTGCTGTTTCAGTTGCTGGAGCTTCAGTAGTAGAAGCGCTATCTTCACGACGTGGACGATCGTCACGACGATCTTGACGGCTTTCAGCAGCTTTAATTGGAGAATCGCCAGTTACAGCATCTTTCGTACGAATAACCATGCTACGAATTACAGCATCGTTGAAACGGAAAGTGTTGTTTAGCTCAGCAAGCGTTTCGTTATTACATTCGATGTTCATAAGAACGTAATGTGCTTTGTGGATCTTTTGGATTGGGTAAGCCAGGTGACGACGGCCCCAGTCTTCAAGACGGTGGATTTCACCACCAGTTTCTTTGATAGAGCCAGTGTAACGCTCGATCATAGAAGGTACTTGTTCGCTTTGGTCTGGGTGTACCAGAAATACGATTTCGTAATGACGCATATAAATGCTCCTTATGGGTTAATAGCCTACAGTCAGAGTCTTTCAAAGCTGCTGAAGGCAAGGAGTCCCGCTACTATGAAAAGCCATAGAAAACAGGGGCGCGTATTATGGGTAAAAAATCACCAAAATGCAATTATTACCATTACAGCCTGAAAGTAGACATAAGCAGCCTTGTTTTGAACCTTTTTACTATCTTGCCCTCTATATATAGGTAAGTGCGATACAGGTTTCAAGTTCTGTATTGCACTCATAATTGGCGAACGGCCAATTGCTTCATTGTGTTCCTTAAGCAGGTTTTGCCCCCTTTCCCTAGGGGGCTTTTTTTTTGCCTATGATCTTCACATCAAAACAGTAGGGCCAAACATTCTTAGCCGTCTGAAGCCCCTACGCTGCACGAAACGCACAGCCTTAACATTATAATTAGTGCATTCAAACTAAGTTTCGCTATGCTACTGGTTCTAAAAATAAAAACATAAGGCTTAAAAATGGCTTCGGCATCCCCTATTAAAAAAGGACTTGCAGTCCTAACCCTTGCTGCTGTGCTATTAGCTGGCATATTTGCAACTGAGATTCGACAGCTGTATCACACAGTACGATTGTTTGATGCCGATGTAATCGTTCATAACTTTTCCCATATGGCCGATGTTGCCCCCTCTATTACCATTCCACGCTCAGGCAATATCAATCAATTAGGCAATACGCCTGAAGCACTGCCTAAATCGTTTTTGTACAAGGGCGAAAGCCATGATATTCAAGACTATTTAATCTCTTCAAGTGCCACATCTTTAGTGGTTATCAGGGGTAATGACATCACTCATCAATCTTACCTTCAGGGCACTCAAGAGCTGGATAAGCGCATATCTTGGTCAATGGCCAAAAGCTTTTTAAGTGCCATATTTGGTATCGCCGTTGAAGAAGGCCACATTAAAGACCTTAACGCTCCAGTGACTAACTATGTACCTAGCTTAAAAGGCAGTGGCTATGATGGCGTGACCATTAAAAATGTCTTACAGATGTCCAGCGGCGTGTATTTCAACGAAGATTATGGCGATTTCAACAGTGACATAAACCGCTTTGGTCGTGTTATGGCATTGGGTGGCAGCTTTGATGACTTTGCCGCCACTCTTACTCGAGACTCAGCACACGAGCAAGGCACCTTCATGCACTATGTCAGCATTGATACCCATGTAATCGGCATGGTATTGAGAGCAGCGACAGGCAGAACCATTAAAGACTACTTCAACGAAAAGCTATGGTCCAAGCTTGGCACTGAACAAGACGCTGTCTACATCACTGATTCAACCGGCGAACCCATGGTACTGGGCGGCCTTAATCTAATTACTCGTGACTATGCTCGACTAGGTATGCTATTCAGAGACAAAGGAAAATTAAACGGCCAACAAATTGTGCCTGCTAAATGGATTGAAGACAGCATCACACCCGATGCACCTCATTTAATACCGGGCAAGCGCGACAATGCGACAACCGACTTAGGCTATGGCTACCAATGGTGGATACCTAAAAACCCTGACCAAGAATTTTTAGCCATCGGCATTTACGGCCAATACATTTACATCAACCGTAAGCATAACGTGGTAATTGCGCAAAATAGTGCAAACCGAAATTTTATGGCTAATGAATACGAAAGCAAAGATATTGCAGTTGCAGCTTTCCGAGCCATCGCTCAGTCAGTTTCTAGCCATAACAACTACGATCACTGTGTTGAGAAATATTGCGCTAAATAAACAACCTAACTTGATACTTCTCATCAATAACAAACAAAAATCCCGCTTATAATTCATAAGCGGGATTTTTTATGCTTGCTCTAACATCATCTATATTAAACGAAATAACATAAACCCTGATCGATTTAAGACACTTTTTGCTTTGCCAGTTCTTCTTTTGATTTAAAGTATTCAGTGGGTAATCGCCTAGTTATGAACTGAGCAAACATAACCCAATCTGAAGCAAGGCTGTAAAATGGATATTTGAATGTTGCAGGCCTATTATGCTCAAAGAAAAAGTGCCCTACCCAAGCAAACCCATAGCCAATCAAAAGCACTGACCATAAATAAGAATATTGTGACGTTGCAATAATATACGCCAAAACTGCCAACACTAACGTGCTGCCCACGTAATGCAAGTTACGACACACGGGGTCGCTGTGCTCTGCCAAGTAAAAAGGATAGAACGCTTTAAAACTTGAAATTCGTTGCTCACTCATAAAACAGGCCCTCGCTTAAATTGCTTATTATTTTTATTAAGTTAATTGATTAATCATTATGCGGGCTTAACCTATAAAGCTCAGCTGCATTTTGAGACCGCAAATTCACTTTAAAGGACATCACACACTTTTAAAACCTCTACCTAGGCTGATACATCAATTTTTTAGATAGAACCTTTCAATTTTTTAACGCCTTCTATCTATTTTATTGTTATATAGTAAACATATTCATTCATGAGGTGATTGCTGTGAGCCAATACCATCTATCACAAAAAATTCTACACTGGATAAGCACCCTTGTTATATTAGGACTCTTTACCCTAGGCGTATGGATGCGAACGCTTGATTACTACAGTAGCTGGTATCAGACAGCTCCTGACATTCATAAAAGCTTTGGCATCACGCTCATCATAATTGTGATTGTTCGATTGATCTTCCGCTGGAAGCTCAAAACACCTGCACCACTGGATAACCATAAAAAGTGGGAAATTAAAATCGCCCACCTGACACATACTTCCATGTATGTCTTATTAGCCAGTATTTTAATTGCAGGCTATCTTATAGGCACGGCAGATTATCGAGGCATAGAGGTATTTGGCCTATTTGAAATTGCACCTTTATTTAAGCCATTTAAGGAACAAGCTGAGTTTGCAGGTGCCATACATGAATGGAGTGCCTACCTATTAATAGGTTTAGTTGTATTACATGCAGCAGGTGCTCTTAAACACCACTTTATTGATAAAGACCAAACATTGAAACGCATGTTGTAAGCGGCATAATGTTCAATATTAGAAAGACCAAAAAAAACAACCCCAAATAAAACTGGAGACACCATGAAACATACCATTAAAGTCATCGGCGCCGCGCTAGCCCTATCATTAAGCAGTTCAGTTTTTTCAGCTGAAACGTATCAGATAGACAAAAAAGGCATGCATGCTTTTATTGAATTTAAAATCAAACACCTTGGTTACAGCTGGCTAAAAGGTCGCTTCAATGATTTTGATGGCACTATTACTTACGATGAAAAATCCCCAAGTGCGTCAGCCGTAAATGTAACAATCAAAACTAGCAGCGTTGATTCAAATCACGCGGAACGTGACCAGCATTTACGTGGCAAAGATTTCTTAAACGTGAGCAAACACCCAACTGCTACCTTTAAAAGCACTGGCGTTGAAAGCAAAGGAAAAGGAAAAGTGGATATAACAGGTAACCTAACATTGAATGGCGTAACCAAGAGTGTAGTTATTGATGCCTCTGAAATTGGCGGTGGTAACGACCCTTGGGGTGGGTTCCGTCGTGGCTTTGAAGGCACAACTGAGATTACTCTAAAAGACTTTGATATTAACTTTAATCTTGGGCCCGCATCTCAAACCGTATTACTTGAGTTATATGTAGAAGGCATTCGTCAGAAAGACTAATCCCTTAATAAGCAAACATAAAAAACGCCGATTAAATCGGCGTTTTTTATGTTTAATACTTTATATATGAGCTTTCATTCCCAATAACATTAAGCACTTACTTTTTCTGTCACACTGGTTTTTCGATTTAATACCCAAGCAAATAACGCCCCAGTAATAAACATCACAACACTATAAGTAGTCGCTGCTATTGCCATTTCCGTACTATTTAATAATGTTAGTGCAATCACTATAGCCAAAGTACCATTTTGAAAACCCACCTCTATTCCAATCGCTTTACTTTGTGCTTCATTTAAATTGGCCAGTTTTCCAGAACCATAACCGACCACCATACATACAACATTCAACAATAATGTTGCTAAGCCAGCTTGAGCGAAATAACTGCCCATTTCAGAGATGTTTTTAACAGATATTCCAACAACAATTAAAAACAAAAAGACAACCGAGAAAATTTTGGCAGGCTTCTCTGCCTTTTCTGCAAATGCTGGTTTCAGATAGTTAATCAACATACCGATGCTAATAGGGATAATAGTAATCACCACTAACTGAAGGATAGTTTTTAACACAGGCAATTGAATATATTCTTCTTGACCCATAAACATCCCCATAAACATTACAATGAATAGCGGCACTGTGAACGGCGCAATTAAACTTACAATCGATGTAAGCGTAACCGACAACGCGATATCACCTTTGGCAAGATAAGTATAAAGATTCGAGGTGGTGCCACCAGGACATAAAGCCAATATCATCATTCCCATTGCTAGCGCACCTGTCATGCCAAACAACAGCACAATACTATAAGCAATTAAAGGCAATACTAACATCTGAGCAACCAAACCAATCACGACGGCTTTTGGCTTCAATACCACCATTTTGAAATCTATGGGTTTTAAAGCCAGTCCCATACCTAACATAATGACGAAAAGGGACGCTGGTAATATTACCGTGGTCAGCAAGTCTGCCTGCATAAAATATCTCCAACTTATTTTTATTATTTAACAATGTATTTATATTGCTTCGAGCTTAACCATTAAGTCATACCGTGCCAATAGCAAGATCCATATATGGCTCAAAATGCCACTTAATTGTCTGTTCCATATATTACTCCTAGCGAGTCATTTTTTTCACAAAAACAACCACAAATAATGCCAAAGTAAAGCTGCCTGCAAACGCCTCAATCGCCGCAACTAAACGGCTCACACCAAGCGGAACTAGGTCTCCATAACCAAGCGTGGTAAAAGTAACCACACTAAAATAGAGGGATTTAAACAAATTCATAACATTCTCTGAAAGGGTGTAATCACCACTCATCACAACCACGCTACCGCCATCAGATACACCCAATAAAAAATACGCTAGACCACACACCAAAATAAACGCGAGAGAGAACAAGATAACCCGCAATGGCTTTTCTCCATACCCACAAAATATATCAACTAATTTTGATATGGCCCGCTGCATTGACCATTTATGCATCTGATAACGGCGCATAATCATCTCTTGGTAAAAAAAATAACCTGCTAATTCGAATAAGCCCTGCAGCTCGCTTACCTTTCTTAAGCTTCGACAAATTTCTTCGGCCTGCTCAAAAAAGTCATTGGCCTCTCGATGCCTTTTTTCTTTGCGAGCCTCCCTTCCTTTTTCTTCATGTAAAAGTTGCGGTCCCCACTCAATATTTTCAATTTTGGCTCCTTCTAACTTAGTTCCTAATAAATTGGCCCGCTCTAAGTTAGAGAAATGTAAATTAGCTTCACGGCAATCTGCCTTCATAAGAGATGCTTCTTCTAAATCAATATGAAACAGGTGCGCCCCTCTTAGATTCGCACGATACAAGTCAGCCCTTGCTAGGCTATAACCTTCTTTTTTGCCATGACAAACTAAATTTATACCTTCAAGATTGGTACGAGCCAGGTAAAAACCTTCCATACAATGTCCATCCTTGGCCACTGCTTCCAATTCCTTAACCAGGTTTTTACCCACCTTATCAACTGTTGAATCATGCCAAAAGCAAAGCCCTTTACCCAGTTGATCCAATTGGCATTGAGAACCATTTTTAAATTGATAGATACACATAAAAACCCGCTCACACTGCATGTCAACTAAGTGTAGTAATAACTGTATATTTTGCCCAAGCAGGCATAGAGAATTATAAAGTTAACAATAGGAATGGTTTAAAGACATTAATAGCAGGCATAAAAAAAGCGGAACTTAAGATTTAATAATACATCTCAAATTCCGCTTTTTACATTTTCAAAACTACTCTGAAAATGCTTTGCTATTAATTAAGTACTAATTAATGCTGATGACCACCTTCACCATGAACATGACCATGCTCAAGTTCTTCTTCTGTCGCATCACGAATATCTTTAATTTCACCACTAAATGATAAAGGTACGCTTGCTAGAGGGTGATTCGCATCAACTGTTACAGTCTTCTCATCAAGAGCTTTAACTTCAACAACAACAGGACCTTGTGGACCGTCAGCTGTGAATTCCATGCCTACAGAGATATCGTCAACACCTTGAAACATTTCACGCGGAACCGTTTCTAAAAGGGTATCGTCACGAACGCCGTAACCTTCTTCTGGAGAAACAAGTACTTCGTACTTATCGCCAACTGCTTTACCAGTTAGAGCATTCTCTAAACCAGGAACAAGATTGTTATAACCGTGAAGGTAAAGCAATGCTTCACCACCAACAGATGTTTCAATTAGCTCACTTGTGTCTGCATTTTTAACAGTGAACTCAATGGTCACTACTTTTTTGTTTTCAATTGTCATGAGGGGCTCCCCTATTAAGCTATGCGCTTAATTTTTTGATGTCTTTTATGCAAATAAATCCACTTAATAGATATTAAGTGGATTATATATTTATATACCGCAGCGTGACCGATTAGGTCATGCTATTAGGTTTAAGCTAAAGCTTATTCAATGCCTTTCAAGGTCAGCTTAATGCGGCCCTTGTTATCAACATCTAGAACTTTAACTTTAATAACCTGACCTTCGGTTAGGTGATCAGCAACATTCTCTACGCGGTCTTCAGCGATTTGTGAAATGTGCACAAGGCCGTCTTTACCAGGCAAGATATTTACGAACGCACCGAAGTCTACAATCTTCTGTACTTTACCTTCGTATATTGTTCCTACTTCGGCTTCAGCTGTTACAGCTTCAAACATGCCTTTGGCTTTTTCTGCAGCAATTTTTGTTAATGCAAAAATACTGATGATACCTGTATCACCGATATCTACATCAGCACCGGTTTCATCACAAATACCACGGATAGTTGCGCCGCCTTTACCAATCGCTTCAGCAATTTTGTCTGAAGGGATTTTAAGCGTTAGATATGTTGGAGCGTTATCAGGCATTTCGTTGCGATGTGAAGACATCACTTCGTTCATTTGCTTAAGAATGGTCATACGTGCATCAAGCGCTTGGCCCAGTGCGATTTCCATAATTTCTTCAGTGATACCTTGAATCTTGATATCCATTTGAAGAGCAGTAATACCTTTCTCAGATCCCGCTACTTTAAAGTCCATATCGCCTAAGTGATCTTCATCACCCAGAATATCGGTAAGAACTGAGAAGCGATCGCCTTCTTTAACAAGACCCATTGCGATACCAGCAACAGGTGCTTTTATTGGTACGCCAGCGTCCATCAATGCAAGAGATGCAGAACATACAGATGCCATTGAAGAAGAACCATTAGATTCTGTGATTTCAGAAACAACACGTACTGTGTACGGGAAGTCTTCTACTTTAGGCA
>JAWUVN010000005.1:0-10571 GCA_034112345.1 Bermanella sp.
TCCGATCACATCGCCTTCACTCACTTTATCACCCACTTTTACAGAGAATGATACAAGCTTGCCGGTTTCAGGTGCCGGTACTTCCATTGTGGCTTTATCACTCTCTAAAACCAATAAGCTTTCTTCTGCTTCGATACTCTCGCCCGGAGCAATGCTAAATTCAATGACATCTACATCACCAGCGCCACCTAAATCAGGTACTTTAATTTCTATCTTTCTTGATTCATTATGCTGAGGTTCAATACTAATAATCTCAGGTTCATTTTTTTCCTGAACAGCATTATTTTCAGGTTCTTTTACAGGCTCAACAATGGCTGAAGAACTGACTTGTTTTGAGTCAGTTTCTAACATTGCCACCAAGGTACCCGATGACACCTTGTCTCCTACCGACACCAATACCTCAGTAATTTTACCGGCCATGGGTGCAGGCACTTCCATAGTGGCTTTATCACTTTCTAATACAATAATTTCTTGCTCAGCTTCAATGGTATCTCCCACTTGAATACTGATCTCAATTACTTCAACTTCATCTATGCCACCTAAATCGGGCACAGTCACTTGTGTCTGGCTCATGGCGGTCACCTAATTATATAATGGATCAAGTTTGTCTGATGAAATGCCAAAATCTTTCATGGCCTTTGTCAGAATTTTTGAATCAAGCGCACCGTCTTTCACTAACGCAGACAAAGATGCTAAAACAATATAATGCCGATCAACTTCAAAGAACGACCTTAGTTGCTCTCGACTATCACTGCGGCCAAAACCGTCAGTACCGAGTGTGACAAAAGTTTTTCCCTCTGGCATATAAGCACGAAGTTGCTCGCTGTATTGCTTTATATAATCCGTCGAACAAACAACCGGACCATCACTGTCTTGTAAGCACTGCGTGATATAGGGGGTTTTTGATTTTTTATCTGGGTTTAATAAATTCCAGCGCTCAATAGAGCGACCCTCTCGTGTTATTTCATTAATGCTTGGTGCACTCCAAATATCAGCTTGCACCTTGAAGTCACTGGCGAGTATTTTGGCTGCTTCGATAGACTCACGTAAAATTGCACCACTGCCCATTAACTGAACTCTGTGCTTACCTTTTCCTGCCTCACTGAATTTATACAGTCCTTTACGAATGCCTTCCTCTACCCCTTTAGGCATGGCAGGCTGTTCATAGTTTTCATTCATAACGGTTATGTAATAAAACACGCGTTCATGTTCTTCATACATTCTCCGTAAACCATCTTGTATGATCACCGCCAGTTCGTACCCAAAGGTTGGATCATAAGTAATACAGTTTGGAATGGTATTGGCTAAAATATGGCTATGACCATCTTGATGCTGTAAGCCTTCACCATTTAGCGTAGTGCGGCCTGCTGTAGCGCCAATTAAAAACCCTTGTGCTTGGCAATCACCCGCCGCCCAAGATAAATCGCCTACTCGCTGAAAACCAAACATGGAATAAAAAATATAAAACGGAATCATGGGTTTTCCGTAAGCACTGTAGGACGTAGCTGCAGCCAACCAAGCACTGAAAGCACCTGCTTCGTTAATGCCTTCTTCTAAAATACGGCCCTTTTTATCTTCTTTATAAAACATCATTTGACCAGCATCTACTGGTTCGTATAACTGGCCTTCGCTTGAATAAATACCCAGCTGCCTAAATAACCCTTCCATTCCAAATGTGCGCGCTTCGTCAGGCACAATCGGTACAACGCGCTCGCCAATTACCTTGTCTTTTGCTAGTCCAGTTAAAATTCTAACAAACGCCATTGTGCTTGAAATTTCTCGATCACCACTGCCATCTAGCTGCGCTTTAAATGTAGACAGCTTAGGTGCGACTAATACTTCTTTATTTTCGTTACGCTGCGGTAAATACCCACCCAAAATTTCCCTGCGTTTTTGCATATACTTCATTTCAGGACTGTCTTCTGGTGGGCGATAATATGGAAATGATTCCAGCTCATTGTCTGCAATCGGGATATCAAAACGATCGCGGAACCCTTTAAGGCTTTCGATATCCAATTTTTTGACTGAATGCGCTTCGTTTTTGCCTTCGGCCGCATCACCCATGCCATACCCTTTAACGGTATGCGCTAAAATAACAGTTGGCTGGCCTTTGTGCCCAGCAGCGGCTCGGTAAGCAGCATAAACTTTATAAGGATCATGGCCACCACGATTCAATTTAAAAATTTCTTCGTCTTTCATGCCCGCAACCATTTCTTCTAGCTCGGGATATTTACCGAAAAAATGTTTCTTGGTATAGGCACCACCTTTAGCTTTGTAGTTTTGAAATTCACCATCAACAACTTCATCCATGCGCTTTTGCATGAAGCCTTCAGTGTCTTTGGTAAATAATGGATCCCAGTGCCTACCCCAAACTACTTTAATAACATTCCAGCCTGCTCCGCGAAACTGCCCTTCTAATTCTTGAATGATTTTTCCGTTACCACGTACAGGGCCATCCAAGCGCTGTAGGTTGCAGTTAATCACAAATATTAAGTTTTCTAATTTTTCTCGACCGGCAAGGCTGATCGCCCCTAATGTTTCAGCTTCATCACATTCGCCGTCACCTAAAAATGCCCATACCTTCCTGTCTTCTCTTGGCACCAGGCCACGGGCCGAAATGTATCGCATGAAGTGTGCTTGATAGATCGCTTGAATTGGGCCTAAGCCCATAGATACGGTAGGGAATTGCCAGTAATCAGGCATGAGCCTTGGGTGTGGATAAGAACTTAGGCCATTGCCATCGACTTCGCGGCGAAAGTTTTCAAGTTGTTCCTTATCTATGCGCCCTTCTAGAAAGCTTCGCGCATATATTCCAGGGCTAATATGACCTTGATAATAAATCAGATCTCCTAATTCACATTTAGGGTTAGCCTTATTTGGTGCTCGAAAAAAATAGTTGAAGCCAACATCATATAAAGTGGCACTGGATGAAAAACTGGCAATATGACCGCCTAAATCATCGCCTGTTTTATTGGCGCGAACCACCATGGCTAATGCATTCCAGCGAATAAGCGAACGGATTCGACGCTCAAGAAACAAGTCCCCTGGCATTTTAACTTCTTCAGATACGGGAATGGTATTACGATAGGGGGTACGAATTGAATAAAGCAGCGGTAAACCATTGCGAGTGGCTCGCTCAGATAAGCGCTCTAGTATATAACGTGCACGTTCAGGTCCTTCTTCTCTGATCACACTGTCAATTGAGTCTAACCACTCTTTGGTCTCAGTGGGGTCTTGATCCTGATCAAATGATTCCATATACCCGTCTCATCCATTTAATTTGGCCATATATGAGAAAAGTATAGTCAAGCTTCTGCTTATTAGCCTAAATTCCACTCTTTAATCACCCTTAAATATAGACAATATTTGCCTTAATTTTGCCGAATCATTAAAGATGTCGTACTTATGAGAATACTGCATGGATAAAAGGCTAAGAGAAATGTTTTCGCGACCTAAAGCTAACACTAAGACTCCTGTTGAATACGATAGGTAAAGCGAGGTTAACCGTGACTAATTAGTTGATAATTAAAAGGCTCAGCATCCGATACTTGAATACGTGAGCGGCAAGCATATGACACACCCAAACGGTTAATATTAGGAAATGGCATGCCTAATATTTCTTTCAATAAAATACGAACAACCCCTCCATGGCAAATAATAAGCTGCTTTTTCTCAGGCCGCGACAAGCAACCAAACCAAGCTTTTAATACCCGCGCTTCAAAATTCAACAAACTTTCGCCTTCGGGTGCGGCAAAGTGCATCGGGTCATCCCACATACCTTTAATTCTGTCCCAGTCTTCTTTGAAGACCTTTTCCATATCTTGATTTTCCCAAATACCAAAATCAAACTCACACAGATCATCAGCCAGTATTAATTCTGTATGAGTTTTCTCAGATAAAGATTTTGCAAAATCATAACAACGAGACAAGGGACTGGTAATAATCACATCCCACTCGCCATCTTGAGTGGCATCTTCTAGTTGTTGCCACCCCTTATCTGTTAAAGGATGATTAGTACGACCACGAAATACATTACCGCCTTCTGGCTCGCCATGACGTAATAAATCAATGGCCTTAAATTGCATGCTATACGTCCTTTTCACTAACGCCAGCGGCTGCAAATGTCGCCATTTCATTGTGTATTAATATGGCACTTTGCATCAAACTTACTGTAACCGCAGCACCGCTTCCTTCGCCTAAACGCATACCAATATTTAATAAGGGTGAAGCTTTTAATTTGCGTAATATAGCTTGATGACCTGGTTCAGCACTTTCATGGCTAAAGATTAACCACGGGCGAATACTTGGGTTAATGGCAACCGCAATCAACGCAGCAGCACTGCTAATAAATCCATCAACTAATACCGGTGTGCCTTGCTGTGCACACTGAATGTACGCCCCGACTAAGCCTGCTATTTCGAAGCCACCTAAATTCTGAAGGATTTTAAGAGGCTCTCGGCTTACATGCAAAGCCAACCCCTGTTCAATTACTTGCGCTTTGAATGGCAGTTGATCAGGGGTTAAGCCCGTACCAGGCCCAACCAGTTCGATGGCTGGTAGCGCCAAATACGCTGCGGCGATCGCTGATGCCGATGTGGTATTACCAATGCCCATTTCACCACCAATAAATAAATGGGCATCACTTGTCTTAGCTCTAATAGCAGATTGCTGGCCATTGGATAAAGCTTGTAACAGTTGTGCCTCCGTCATGGCGCTTTGCTCAGTAAAGTCTTGTGTGCTGGCTGCTATTTGCACATCTACAATGCTTTTGTGTTCCGGAACATCAAATGCAACGCCCGTATTCACTACTTCAAATTTTGCATTCAACTGACGGGCCATCACCGATATTGCGGCCCCCCCAGCTGCAAAATTCTTTACCATTTCAGCAGTAACCGCTTGAGGAAATGCCGAAACCCCCTTGGTTGCAACACCGTGGTCTCCTGCAAAAATACTGATAAAAATATTATCTAAACGGGGTTTAACCTGACCTTGAAAGCCCGAGAATGCAACTGCTATGTCTTCAAGTTTACCCAGTGCACCCGGTGGCTTAGTAAGAGTGAGCTGATGTGCTTCGGCTTGCTGTAAAATAGACTGATCAATACCGACGGCGCTATTGTTAAACCACATTTGAAAAAATCCTGACAATAATTAAAGTGATGTAAGGCATCATTGAAATATCGTAATTGACACCTTTAAACGATACAAAATAGTATTAGATACTACTTAATTTTATGAGGTAAACCCGCCACCATTAACGTAACTTGATTCGCTTCTTGTGCAATTTTTTGATGCAACCGGCCCAATTCATCAACGTACTGACGGCTGAGTTCACCCATTGGTACCACACCCATAGAGATTTCATTTGAAACCAAGATCACAGGTGAAGTTCGCGATTTAAGAACCTGTATAAAATTATCCACAGACTCAACAATATCAAGCTTGGCATCCATTAAATTCATCAACCATAGGGTCAAACAATCAACCAATATAATATGAGAATCAGCATGACTAATAACCCCACACAGATCCAAAGGCTCTTCAATGCTTTCCCAGTGATCTGGCCTATCTAGCTTATGCTGAGCAATGCGCTTTTCCATTTCATGATCATACGGTCTAGCTGTCGCAACATATTGAACTAACAAAGGACTTTCTGCTGCTAACAACTCCCCATACCGACTTTTTCCTGAGCGAGCACCGCCTAAAATCAAATGCAAATTGGGCTTTTGTTCATTGGAATCCATGAGTATCTGGTCTTTATGCAATAAAGAGCTAATCTTAAAGGGTATATGTATGGGTAGCTAGGCCAATCTATGACGGATCACAGACAATTTGCACGAAAATCGCTGCATACCAACGTATCGATATTCAATGAATCCGATGCTAAGTTTTTAGGGGGGCTAGTGGACTACTCTGAAACAGGCATTATGATTTCTACCTATCAACCGCTTAAAATTGATGAAACATATCGCTTCACTATGGTTGATTTACCCAATAATATAGGCCGAAAGCGAACTGGCCACATTCAGGTTCAAAGCGTATGGTGCGATCAAATTAACAGCACCTTATTTGGAACCGGATTTAAATTATTAGAAGCCGATGAAGATGCCTACGCCATGTTCAGAAGTTACGATGAATGGCTAAAAGATCATCCCATTGACTAATGAGAAGCCTTAAGCTTTCTCATAAATTGAAAAAGCTATGTCACATTCTCAAGTTTATCTAGGCATTGATCTAGGCGGCACCAAAATTGAAATTATTGCACTTAATACTATCGGCGAGTGCTTATACCGCACTCGTATTGCCACGCCTGCCTCAAACACATCTAATCAATATCAACAAATACAACTGGCCATAAAATCCTTAGTTGACGATTGTGAACAACACTTACAATTATCTAACCTCCCTGTGGGCATTGGAATACCCGGCGCTATCAGTCAGTCAACAGGACTAGTAAAAAACGCCAACACCATTTGCTTGATTGGTAACAACTTAAGCACCGACCTAAAAAATACATTAAACCGGCCAGTCAAAATTGAAAACGATGCCAACTGCTTTGCCTTAAGCGAAGCCCTTGATGGTGCAGCTGAATCGGCTAATTGCGTATTAGCGGTTATTTTAGGCACAGGAGTTGGAGGTGGCTGGGTTATCAATAAAAAGCTGCACCTTGGCAGCAATGCCATTGCCGGAGAGTGGGGGCATAATCCTCTGCCTTGGCCCAGCGAAAAAGATGAGCCCAAGCAAACCTGCTATTGTGGAAAATCAGGCTGCATAGAAACCTATTTATCTGGCCCAGGATTTAGCCAGCAAACTCAATTACAGTTTGACTTGAGTGCAAGCTGCCCTGAAATAATAAAAAGCATACACAGTAATAGCCTTGCCAAACAAAGCTATGACTTATACGTTGATCGAATGGCACGCAGCCTTGCTAACGTGATCAATATTATGGATCCAGATGCCATTGTACTTGGTGGCGGCGTTTCAAATATCGACAGCCTTTATATTGATGTCCCGAATATTTGGGGTGAATACATATTCAGCGATACAGTGAACACTAGGTTAATAAAAAATAAATACGGAGATTCAAGTGGCGTGCGCGGTGCCGCTTGGCTCAACAAATAGCCCTCGGTTAATCAGCAAGAAGTGGTAGACATAAAAAAACGGCCATAAGCCGTTAAAAAGTAGTTTCTATTATTACAGCTTAAAACATTCTACAAAGTAAATTCACCAGGTAATTAAAAACCTGTAAATACTGTCAATAACGCAACCATTAACAACCAAATCACCGCGCAACGAAACATTAATTGATTCGTTTCCTGCAATAAACTATCTGCACCGTCGCAATCAAACTCTGCCTCGCTGGTTTGCTCTGGGAATACAGTGTTTATTAGTACGTCATTTGAAGAAGCTTGAAAATCCAACATAAACTTTAATGCCTGAGGAAAACTGTGCGTAAAGTCGCCCGCTAACGCCGTTGTTAAAGCCAGCAACCTAGAAGGTAACCATTCAATCGCCCCCATTACACTTTTTACCCAATCATATTTAAACTCGCGATAAAACCAATAGCTTAACAACGTCGCTAAAGCCCCACCGACACCAAGCGCTAGATACCAAAAAATAAAAACAAAAAATCGTAAAAACCAAGCATAAATAACCGCTTTAGAAACCGCTTGATGTAACTGACATGGGCTTGCAGCGTGCTCTGTGTCTTTGACACCTAAAAATCCAGTTGCACATTCAAACGCCCCTTGATAATCCGCTCTGGCCCAACATGCTTTATACAACTCAAAACGCTGACTAAAATCATCACGACCAAGAATGTATAAAAGTAATACAACCTGTAAAAACAAGGCCACTAAACTGCCCAGCAAACCGTTTAGCGTTTCAATGAAAACACCAACAGCTAACCCTGGAATAATCACCAAGCATAAAAACGCCGTTACTTGTGCCCATAAACCTCTATCGTTCATTTTAAAAAATGAAGATAAGTGAGAAAACCAAGCCCGTTGACGCTTGTAACCATGTTGCTTAGTCTGTTTTTGAAGCAAAACAGTAAATAGGAGTACTATAAATTTCATATGATTTGCATACTTTGCCTGTAATGATCCCAATCAAATGCTGGGCCGGGATCTGTTTTTCTACCTGGAGCAATATCGCTGTGCCCCACTATTCTATCCTTAATAATAGCAGGGTAAGCTTTTTGTAGCGCCAGCGTCACCTGTGCAAGCACTTGATATTGTACTTCTGCATATTCAATATGGTCAGCCCCTTCTAGCTCAATACCGATAGAGAAATCATTGCAGTTATCTTTATCATCAAAATGGCTAACACCTGCGTGCCAAGCGCGCTGATCAAATTGAACAAACTGAACCACCTCGCCTGTTCGCTTAATCAGTAAGTGGGAGCTCACTTCTAAGCCTTTTATTTCATCAAAATAGGGATGCTTTGAGCAATCTAATTGATTGCAAAAAAAGTCCTCTATATAGCCGTTATTAAATTCATTAGGCGGCAAACTAATATTATGAACCACTAAGGTATCAATACTAGATACGGGTCTTTCATTAAAATTAGGTGAGGGACACCAGCTGGCCCCGCTCAACCTATGATTTTGCACACTGAACATAAATGAATGGTTCATATTATTAGAAACCTGAAGCATTGATGATATGACGGTTTTTTTCAATGGTTTACCACTCCATACTTTAATAATTATGCACTAGTAAGATGATATAACTGGGCACACAGTGCAATAATGGCGCATTCAGTATAGAATTCCGCCCTATCATTTTTCATCATTACAGGCCTTAGCGCCCATATTCACTGTCAGAAGCTGCATACCATGAACTTAACCCTTGATCAGATCCAAGCCGACATTCAACGCAGCGTGCAACAAGCACTAAAAGAAGACATAGGCAGTGACTTATTAAATGGTGATATTACCGCACAGCTCATTCCTAAAAACAGCCAAAGCCACGCTCGCATTATTAGCCGTGATCACGCCATTATTGCAGGCTGCCCATGGGTAAACGAAGTATTTAAACAACTCGACCCAACTGTTGAGATCATCTGGCATGTAAAAGAAGGTCAAAAGGTTAACGCGAACGATACCCTTTTTGAACTAAAAGGCTCATCACGCAGCTTACTCACAGGTGAACGCTCTGCCTTAAACTTCTTACAGACCTTATCGGCCGTTGCAACCAAATGTCACACCTATAGTCAGCAGGTTAAACACACCCAAGTTAAGTTACTGGATACCCGAAAAACCATACCCGGTTTACGCACAGCGCTTAAATACGCCGTTACCCTTGGTGGCTGTCACAATCATAGAATTGGTTTGTTTGATGCTTTTTTAATCAAAGAAAATCACATCAATGCCTGCGGTTCAATTAAACAGGCCATTGAGCAAGCTCATCAAATTGCTCCCGGTAAACCGGTTGAAGTAGAAGTAGAGAGCTTTGAAGAGCTTAGCCAAGCCCTTCAAGCGGGTGCCGACATCATCATGCTGGATAACTTCAGCATCGCTGATACTAAAAATGCTGTAGAGCTGGCCAAAGGCAAAGCAAAATTAGAAGCCAGTGGTGGCATCACTGATTCAACACTCGTAAGAATAGCCGAAACAGGTGTGGATTTTATATCTATTGGCGTATTCACAAAAGACATCACAGCCGTGGATTTATCCATGCGCATGATCTGACATTTAATCTGATATTAGTGATTCACCACTAATATCTTTACTTAATAGTCACCAATAGCGCCATTTACTACAATAAAAGTAAGTTAGTGACAAAATTTGTCACTAACTTAGACTTAAACTACGCTTATCGACTGATCAAATCTTATACTGTTTTGTGCACCAGTTATCAGAAAATGAACTTAAAAAGATAAATAAGACTCTTATTTTGTAATAAGGGCCTCTAATGGTTTTATTTGAAGACTTGGCACGTGTTCTGCAATAGTATGATTAGGCAGGTGCTGAACTCAGTAAACTGCGAATAAAAATAGGCTTATTAAGCCAATAATAATTAAACAAACCCACGTGGAGCGGTCTACTATGAACAACCAAAAAGGTTTTACCTTAATCGAGCTAATGATTGTAGTTGCAATCATCGGTATTCTTGCATCAGTTGCAATCCCTCAGTACCAAACTTACATTGCGCGTACTGATGCAGCAACTGTAACTACTTCAACTATTCGTCCTGTTCAGAATGCAATTGCTGAGTACACAGCAACTTACGGCGCTCTTCCAGCTTCTTACACTGCACTAATGGATGTATCATTTTCTAAAGATGTTGCTGGCACCGCTACAACTTACGCAGCTGCTGACTTTATTCAAGATGACAAAGTTGCTTCTCTTGACTGGGATGGTACAGCATTAACCCTTACTTTTGACCATAAGAATACAAGTTTAGGTAGTAAAACTGTAGTTATCACTCCTACTCTAAGCGACATTGGAACGGTTACTTTTGCTGTTACTGGCGGTACTCTTGAATCTAAATATCGTCCTAAATTCTAACCAATAGAATTTACTAAAACCCGCTTAGGCGGGTTTTTTTATACCTGAATTTAATATATTA
>JAWUVN010000006.1:0-16487 GCA_034112345.1 Bermanella sp.
AAAAATATATAGTAATGAAATAAGCTATATGGGTTTATTTCCTAGTATTAATGGGCAAGTGGACGTTAAATTATTCCGCGATATTTTAACGGGATTGATGTCGGAAGGTCTTGCTCATGATGTTGAGTTAACGAATACCAATAAATTAATTCAGCAGGGCATTGAAGGTCAATTGAAAGTTACTTTGTCGGCTGTAAATAGCTTATCAGTTTCTTTTTCTTATATAGATAGTGACAATGACTTTCCCTCTAATAAAGATACTAATGGCGACCTTACAAATGGGATAAAGCAAGAAAGCTCTCTTTCTGCAGATCGAAGTGGTAGCTTGTCTTGGATCCATGATTTCAATTCTAATACGGTGTTAGGTACTGCTTATTACCATGTTGAGAACTGGAATTTATATGCAGAAGATGATGAAAACGGTTATAACTTTTCCCGTTTAGATATGAATATTCGACACAAAATACCACTGACCACTGGATTAGCTTTAACACTTCAAGCGGCAATGCAATATCGGTTTGATGACGACCCTCTGGGACGAAATAGAAATAACTACCTAGATGATCATTTTATATATGGCTCTGCTCAAGTTAACTTCTAAATATTCCTTACTTTGGCAGGCATAAAAAAACCCGCAATAGCGGGTTTTTTTATGCCTAAATTTAAACGCTAAAAATCTAGCTGCTTTCAGGCCATTCAATTAGCATGTCGTCTTCATTCTCAGTGATGCGCCACCATTGGCATTCTGGGCCTTGGCCATCTTCCCAGCCAGAGTTAGAACATCTGATTTGTGTGTTTAATGCTTTACAGGCTTCATGAGCACATTCTAAATCAGTATTCCAAGGGCTAGTGTTTTGCTTGAACCAAATACTTGAGTACTTTCCAATGGCGTTACCAAAGATCAGTACTTCGCTACCATCTACCAGTAAATGTAGGCGTGCTTCACTTTTTTTAGTGACAACATTTTTTCGTTCAACATTTTTAAAATGAAGCGCTAGCCATTCTTCTACTTGCTTGAAGGTAATGTCTTTGGCGTAAATTTCTATGTCTGGATAACGTTCCATTAACTTACTCTTCTTTCTTGTTTGTTGCGGTTGTATCAACCAAATTATGTTCTGTACAAGGTGCCGTATCGACAACCTTTTTTTCTATTATTTCATCTTGCGGTATAGGGTTTTTTCTTGAGCCGGGGCGACGTTTAAAAAAGTGATACCAGCGACCGTAGGTTAAACTTAAGTAGCCCACAAGTGCGACCGCAACACCGATAAAAATTAATATTATGCCAAAAAAAGCGACTAACTCAGATAACAGCGGCTGAGCATCATAATGTTTTGCACTTAGATAAAATAACGCAATGCCCACAAAAAAAATGCACTGACCCGTCATTAGAATCATAAAGCATCGTTTGTAATCTTGGGCTAAAAGCCCAAGCCAGCGTACGACTTTCATCATGGCTATTTTCCTTTGCCAAGGCCCAACTTTTGAAAGTGGGCCCGATGCGTATGGTTTTAGTGCTTTGTTTTCCAGATACCTTGATTCGCATGCGGAACTGCTTGGGTATCCGTATCAACATTAGAGCTTAGAGTTGATTCTGTGCTTTTATCTTGCTCAGTAGCAGCAGGTTCAAAGGTTTCGGGCGTGTTTATATCTGCCTTGGACTCTGTATGTATTTCATCTAGGGCTGTTTTAATGTTCTCTGTATTTTCAATTACCTTGGGTGTAAAGCAATCAATGTTTACATTAACTCTAAGCTCTAGTTGAGGGTTGTCAATTAACTGCTGCTGCGTTTCTGGACTTGAGCGCCATGCGTGCGGTGTCATACCTAGTAACGCTTTTGTGTTCTCAGGTGTCAGTGTGACTTTAAAATCCAACTGATTACGAACATCGTGTTCAAATTCATCACTCATGGCACCCACCATATCAAACTCCTCAAATTTTGGGGTTTCGTAGATGGCGTGTTTAAGTTGCTCTAAGTGAAACTTAGCAGCACTGGCAATAATCACTTTGCCAGCAGGATGGCACAAGGCATGAAGTGTTTTAGAGTTCACGCGATTAAACATGTTGATCACACAGTCTAGGCTATGAGGTACAAAAGGGGCTTTGAATCCATTAGCCACAATCCACTTAATCGACCTGTCGCGCTTGGCCCCTGCTTTAATGGCATCTTTACTGATGTCTAAACCATAAAGTGTATGATTAATTTGGTGGTCATCTAATGCGTGATGCAGTTGTTGTGTGTAGTAACCTTCACCACAAGCCAGATCTAAAATTTGCGCTGACTTATTTTGCCATAAGTGATCAATCACTAACTGGTTAACAGCATCGCTGATGCTTTTGTACAAACCCGAATCTAAAAACGCTTGCCTGGATTTTACCATGGCAGCGTTATCACCAGGTGATTGGCTGTTTTTAGCCGTGTTCAGTAATAAATTAAAGTAGCCTTGCTTGGCTTGATCAAAGCCGTGATTTTTTTCACAGCTAAGATTTTTACCATTCGGTTCTAACGGACTTTGACAGACAGGACAAACAAGCATTTATGATTAATCCAGTAGTAAATTTTCAAGGGTGCGTTCATAAATCTCAGATAAGACTTCTAAATCACTCACACTTACATGTTCGTTTACTTGGTGAATGGTTGCATTGATCGGTCCCAGTTCAACCACTTGAGCACCTGTAGGAGCGATAAAGCGCCCATCGCTGGTGCCACCTGATGTGGACAGCTCGGTATCAATATTGGTGATGTGCTTAATAGCTTCCACTGCGGCTTCTACTAATGAACCTTCGTCTGTTAAGAACGGGTGGCCACTTAGCTTCCAATCGATCTCATAGTCAAACCCGTATTTATCCATAATGGCATGAGTGCGTTCTTTCAAAATTTCTTGGGTAAGTTCGGTGGAAAAACGGAAGTTAAATATCACTGCTACTTCACCAGGCACAACGTTAGTCGCGCCGGTTCCGCCATTGATGTTACTGATTTGAAAGGTTGTAGCTGGGAAAAAGTCATTGCCTTGATCCCATTCTTCTACAGACATTTCAGCCAATGCAGGTGCGACTAAATGAATTGGGTTTTTGGCTAGGTGCGGGTAAGCCACATGGCCTTGAATACCTTTAACAGTCATAACAGCGCCTAACGAACCTCGGCGTCCATTTTTGATGACATCGCCACATTCTGTTGTGCTTGAAGGTTCACCCACTATGCACATATCAATTTTTTCATTGCGGGCTTCAAGTGCTTCAATCACTTTAACCGTACCGTTTACAGACGGGCCCTCTTCATCACTTGTGATCAAGTAAGAGATGGATCCTTTGTGATCTGGGTGCTTAGCGATAAAGCGTTCTGTGGCCGTTAAGAAAGCGGCAACCGAACCTTTCATATCTGCTGCGCCACGGCCGTATAACATGCCGTCTACAATAGTGGGTTTAAATGGCGGGTAGGTCCATTGTTCTTCAGGGCCGGTTGGTACCACATCGGTATGGCCAGCAAAACACACATGAGGTTTTTCAGTGCCTTTACGGGCCCACATGTTCAGGACTTCTTCAAATTGCATATATTCAATATTGAAGCCGATTGGCTTTAGAATGTTTTCCATCAGTTCCTGACATTGTGCATCGTCAGGTGTAACAGATTCTTTTTCGATTAACGCTTTTGCAAGCTCAATGGTACGGCTATCAGTCATTGTTTATCTCAGTGGGTTTCTTATCTGAACCCTGTTTGTTTTGTATGTCTAGCTGGCTGTTTAGTTTATCCATGGTGGATAACATGCCGCGTAGCATATTTAATTCGGTTTTTTCTGGTCGGGCGCGGTTAAATAATCGCTTTAACCTAAGCATAGCTTGCCCCGGATGCACTTTATTTAAAAAGCCAATTTTATCTAAGGTGTTTTCTAAGTGCTGGTAAAACAAGTTCAGTTCATTTACCTGTGGGTAAGTTTCATCTGAGGCGGCAAACGTTTTTCTTTGAGCCATGAAGCATTCGTAGCAAATAAGCTGCACGGCATTCGATACGTTTAGTACACCGTATTCAGGGTTGCCGGGGATATCAACGTGAAAATGTGCTTGCCTAAGGTGGTCGTTATGTAAGCCCATGCGTTCTGGGCCAAACATAATAGCCACTTTACCTTGCTGAGCTTCTGATACGATTTGAGGTGCAGCTTCACGAGCCTCTTTAATTGGCCATGGATGACTGCGTGTACGAGCACTTGTGGCCAATACTAGCTGACAGTCTTCTATGGCTTCTTCAACAGAGGATACCACTCGTGCTTGCTGCAGTACGTCTAGCGCACCAGCGGCAAGAGAGTCAGCTTCTGCGTGTGGGTAGTCCACAGGGTTGACCAAAACAAGGTCGTCTAACCCCATGGTTTTCATGGCTCTAGCGGCCGCGCCAATATTGCCTGGGTGCCAAGTTTGAACCATGACGATTCGTATGTTTTTAAGCAAAGCTGGGTTCATAGTGAGCGCCTGAAAGCGTTGTCTGGGTGCCAAGTGTGAATCAATAGGGCAATACGTATGGTTTGGAGTAAAGCAGCGATCATTCAGAGGCCTTAAATTTAAGAGCGCCATATTACCATAGACAAGCATTGGCCTCTAGCAACAGCCTTCACTAAGCCCTCCCGTCGACGTATTAATGTGTAAGCTTAAGGCGATTTCTAGGGTCTAGAATTGATAAATTCGTCATACAGCTCTTGGTTAGTTACAATAGCCGTAGAATTCGCCCAATTGGGTTGCAAGGTAGCAGAGCATGAGTACTCGCGCAGAACAAAAATTGAAAACTAGGCAGGCTATAATTGATGCTGCGTTAGACTTGAGTAAGGACAAGGGTTTTCCTGCGTTAAGTTTACGCGAAGTGACCCGTCAGGCGGGCATTGCACCAGCAACTTTTTATCGACACTTTGTGGATATGGAAGATCTGGGCTTGGCATTGGTTGATCAGGTCAGTCTGATTTTACGCCAGCTTATGCGTCAGGCCCGCCATCGTATAAAGGTGAAAGGCTCTGTCATTAGTACCTCTGTAAGCACTTTTATGGAGTTTGTAGAAAACTACCCAAATCTTGTACGATTGTTGAATACAGATGTGGCGTCTGGTCCAAAACAGTTCAGAGAATCAATTGCCCGCGAAACTCGTCGTTTTGTAGAAGAAGTGACTGATGATCTAGATACCCCAGAACAACATGAGCGCCAACCGTTATTGTATATTAATGAAGTGGCCGAAGTGATGGTCATCTTGGTATTTAACCAAGGGGTAACGGCATTGGGTATGACACCAAGCGGCCGACAAGACTTGGTACGTAAACTTAACCTAGAGTTAAGAATGGTATTGGCAGGCAGTAATGCTTTGTACATGAAAGAAAAAGCCAAAGAAAAAATCAAGGGCAACAAGACAAGTTAATAATAGGTTTCAAGCATCGTAATTAAAAAAGGGCCATCGGCCCTTTTTTAATGCCTGTAATTTAGACGTTTTATATTTTATCTAGCTGTTGTATCCATACTGATTATCTAAAACGTTTTTTGAAATTAAAGAGACAAGGATCCTTCTCTTTCTAAGTCATTAACCATTCGCCACCTGCCGCCACTTTGTTCAACTCTCTGTTGCCACTTGTTCATACGCTGCATGTACATTTTAGGGTCTTTATTATCTGAGCGTAACTTGGTCACGTTAAGTGCAATGACCTCGTAATTAGTTAGGTTAAGACTAAAGTCACGTTTGTAACCTTTTGGCAGCTCTTCTTGCATATCACTGAATACCATAATGACTTTTTTATTGGCTTGCGTCTCATTTAGGTATTCACTGGCTAACAATAAGCCGCCATTGATATCTGTGTAGGCACTGCTTTTTGCCGAGTCAATAAACTGAGAAATAGTATTGGCAAATTGTCTTTTTTGTTCGTTAGCACGACTGGGTCGATGATCAAACGTCACTTTTGCAACGATGTCTTTTTCAGAGAAACTACCGCTATCTATACGTGCCACCGCAAAGCTGTCGCCAGGGCCAAGCGTGCCTAGATAATAATGAATAATTTGCTGAGCTTTTTTCAGTTCTTTTGTATAGGTGCCAGACGTATCTAACAGCATGTACAAACCAGTAGACGGTTTTTGTTCTGTACATGCACCCAAGAATAAAACCATGAGTGATAGCTTAAATACTATAAATAGGTGTTTCATTTCAAGCCTCTTTGTTTTTATGTTGTGTTCCATTTGAATCGTCTTTGGCTATTTTAATGGTAGGGGCTGCAATACGCTCAGACTGATCGTTAGCGGTGATTTTTAAGGATGCATTGCTCGAAGCAGGGCGGTGATCTACCAAGTGCTCTAGCCATAAAGGAGCAAAGCAAAAAATATCGTATATATTTTTTAAGCTTGCAGTAAATTGTTTTAGAAATAGTGAAGCACTTCTGAGTAAGGTGCTACTTAAAACAAACAGCTGAATGACCAAACTGCCTAGGGCATGACGGCCGGTATGAATAAACGATTCAAATGGGATGGCAACAAACATAAGTATAAGTGGTAGTACAAAGCCTAGTGTCATCTGTCCAATCATAGGAATATTACTGGTCTCGGCAGGTGCAGCCTGTGCAGATTCATTCCCCGCCACTAAAAAACTGGTTAGTAATGCTTTATCAGCCACCATCGCTTCGCGCATATAAGCAAGGCCGGCTTCTACAAAGCATAAAGCCAATAAAAAAATCATGCAGACGCATGCCCAAATCATGCGCTTTTTATCTTCCATAAAATGAATGACAGGAAACAATCGGGTAATGCCAATGGCTTCCATAAAAAACAAACCAACAGTTAACTCTAGCATGATGATAACGGCCGCCCCAATGTCAGCCACATTGTATCCGGCTACTTGAGATGTGGCTGGCATTAACTCTGACATGGGTAATGCAATCAAATTGTAATTTACAAAGGCACCGAACCCAGCTATGGCCATAACCACTAATGAGATAAAAAACTGAGTTGAGTTTGAAGACTTTAATAAACGCTCGGCTTTGTCAGTGCCTTTTATCATGTTATCAAACCGTTCAATTTGCAGGTCTATTTTTTTCGCTTGGTCATTTAAATGTTGCCAGTGGCTTTCTACATTACTTAGTTTATCCAATAGATGACGCCAATGTTGCATCGCACTTTTTAATAAATTATGACGCTGGCTTATGTCTTTTTTATATGTGCTCATGACTTCTTTTTGTTGGGTATGAAACGCTTCATAAATGGCTTGTAGTAACTTACCCACAACCGCGTCGTTTTTAGTGGAGTCTTTGAGTTTTGTAATGGATTCAACGGCTTCAGTCCACTCAGGCAATGGTGCAGGCACAACCGATGTTTGAGTAAGCTTTTCTTCCATGGCAGATATATTGTGTTCAATATTTCTTTGCACTGTTGGGTAGTGAGATAGATCTTTCTCTACCAGTTTTCCTAAGCGTATGAATTGACGTTCTAACTCTCGCTCGGCTTGTTGCTTGCCGTGTTCCAGTAGTACTTCTTTGTTGCGCTCAGACATTCGCTTAGCCGACAGTGAAAGGCTACGGCTTAAAAGGCGTAAGTTCTGAATGATAAGTGTGGTGAGATTATCAAGTAATTGATGAGCGCTGGGGCGGATAAAGTACAGAACCAGCATTCCAGATATTAAGGCCAAAATCCAACTTAGAATCGGTTGACCAGGTATGAAGTTGGTAATATTCATGTGACATCCTTGGCTTAATGAGAGCAGATTAATGGACTATGCCTTATTCTAGTTCATGAAAACGTGATGACATTCATGTGTAAATTGGCAACTGGAGCAGAAGACCTAAGAAACATTTAGATGAGTTTCTTAACCCTTTGAATTTATTAGCTTTTCTTTGAATATAATTTGTTTTTATAAAACGAATTAATGCAGACCGAGTGACTTATTATGTTAACTCACTCTGAATAACCCTAAATGATTGGTTTTTAAGTGATGATACAGAGTACACAACGGTGCTTTTTATTCGACTTACGAAAATCAAGACAATAAAAAGGGCGCTTATAGCACCCTTTTTAGATCGATTGTATTGTGATTAGAAAGCGAGCTTATGAAGATTTCTTTTTATCACGAATATCATAATCTGCACGTTTATCTAGCTGATGCTCAACTTGTTCAATAGAAGGGAAGGTGATTCTAAAGCGAGCGCCTTCTTGAGAGGCTACATAATCTAAGCGAGCCATGTTCATCTCACAGAACTGCTTAGCGAGATAAAGACCCAAACCTGATTTACTGGCTTCTGAGCTATAGAAGGGTTCAAAGATATGGTCCAAGTCGTCTAAACCAACACCGTAGCCATTATCTTGGATTTCGATGATGTTTTGTTTGCTGACTTTATTTCGCCCTACCAAAATAGTGACACGAGCGAATTCTGCATTTCTTTCTTTTGCAAAGTATGCGGCATTCTCCAATATACTGCTTAAAGCTTGGCGAATCTGAGAGCTATCAAAATAAGCTTCCATGGGTGTACGGCTGACTTTTAATTCAATTTTAACGTTCTTAAGTGTGGTGTGCTCCAGCTTTTTAGCCGTGGCAGCGGTCCACATGCCAAGGTTCTGCTTATCAAATTTGGTGGCCTTGGTATTACTTAGGTTTTGTACGTTATTGATAATACGTTCAATGTGCTGCGAATGGTCTTTGATAGGCTGGTGAAATGCTTTGCCACTGGCAATGCTGGCTTGGCTCATCTCGTGAGCAATAGAATATATGCGTTGCATCGGTTCTTTGATCTCACGAACAATCCCAGCAGCCAGTTTACCTAGCGATACTTGCTTTAAACGTTGAGCTTGTTGATACACGACGTTGGTATCTTCAATGAATACTACGGTGCCACGATCAGCCCCTGGCATCAGTTCAGCGAACATCGGCTGCACTTTTGCGGTTGTAGGGCCAGCTTTAAATGTGTCCGGCTTGTAGTTTGGAAACTTTTTATATTCTAAATAGGCTTGATGAAGTTTACCTGGTAAAACTCTAACAGGTCCCGGAAAGCCTAATAAGCGTTGGGCGGCAGTATTTTGAAATACAATCTCTTCATTCTCATTAATAACAAGAACACCAGTTTCAAGACGCTTAAGTACAAGCTTGGTTAGTTGTTCCATACTAAGTAAGTTGTCAGCTTGTATGCGGTTAATATCAACAGAGATGTGAAGGCGTTTTACTAAGGCTTGAATAACAAACGCTGTAATAAAAAAGATGAAGCCCAAGGTGCCTGCATTAACATAGTTGTGCGCGTGACCTTCAACGGCAAATCGGTTTTCAACAAATAGTAAGCATATGGCTGCCCAAGCACTGATTAATAAACCCTTTTGGCCAGTTAATAGCGAGTTACCGACAGCAACCCCTACAATCATTAAATAGCTAAGGCTGTTACCAGTACCGCTTGAGTAAATTAAAGCACCAATCAAGGTGACATCTAATAAGAAGAATGCCAAAAGGTGATCGTAATGGGCTTGGCCAGCACTAAACGCTAATGCCAAGAATACAATTGTAATCGAAGCGTGTAGTGATAAAACCATTGGGTAAATTTTAGGGTCATTAATGCCTAAAAACCCTAGGTCAATATCCATGAAATACAGTGAAACTAACGCAACAGTTATCACGACACTATACATGCTGAAATATTTTAAAATTCGAAGCCTATCGAGGGGTAAAAAAGGCTTATCTAAAAGATCCTGTTCCATTGCGTTCAACTCTTCCTAGGGCATTAACCTGTCTAATAGGTCAATTGTAATCTTATGTTACTTTGAAGGGAACTGGAGGGAAGGAGGCCTAGAAAAAAAACGCTCTTGAATATCAAATATTTCAAAGGCAAAAATACATGAATATGATTTATGTCACTTTATATATGGGGGCGCAGTTTGTTTAATTGTCTTTTTGCGCCAAAAATAAGGGGTAACTGATATTTATCACATATTTAGCGCATATTTGTTATATAAAAAAACTAATGGCTAACATTTTGGAATATGGGCTTTTAGTCCGAAATTCACACAAAAAAACCGAGCTAGAGCTCGGTTTTTGATTTTATTAATTCTTATTCGTAGGCACTAGTGCTGGAACATTGAATTATTGAATCCTAGTTGTTTGCATGTAACTCATGGTTCAGCTCGATGGCTGTTTTATTTGTGACACATTGAACCGCACCGCTTACAGAATCACGACGGAACAATAGGTCAGGTTTACTGGCCAAATCACGTGCTTTAACCACTTCAACAACGGCTTTGTTTTCATCCAGCAATTGAACCTTTGTACCGGCTGTAATGTACAAGCCAGACTCAACGGTACAGCGATCACCTAATGGAATGCCGATACCAGCATTGGCGCCAATTAGTGAGTTTTCGCCAACAGATATAATGATGTTGCCACCACCTGAAAGTGTTCCCATTGTAGAGCAACCGCCACCAAGGTCTGAACCCTTACCAACAAATACGCCAGCAGAGATACGGCCTTCAACCATAGAAGTACCAGCAGTACCGGCATTAAAGTTAATGAAGCCTTCGTGCATGATAGTTGTGCCTTCGCCTACATATGCGCCTAAACGAACACGAGATGTATCAGCAATACGTACGCCTGTTGGCACAACGTAATCTGTCATCTTAGGGAATTTATCAACACTGAATACTTCTAAAATATCGCCGTTCATGCGTGCGTCTAGTTGAGCATCGGCTAATTCAGCAAGATCGATAGCGCCTTGGTTAGTCCAAGCAACGTTTGGTAGTAGGCCAAAAATACCGCTTAGGTCGATACCGTGTGGCTTAACCATACGATGAGAGATCAGTTGCAGCTTTAAGTACACTTCAGGTGTGCTTGAAGCTTGCTCGTCAGTTTCAACAACGGTTAATACAGTTGGGCGCTTGCTAGCCGTTAGCTTTTTAGCCAAGGCTGCTTGGTCGCCAGATAAGGCACCAGCAAGTGTGTTTAGCGTGTCAGCATTAAGCTCAATAGCTTGGTTGCCGCCAGTATAGCCAACTGTTTTAGCCGCTTCGATTAGATCAGCCGCTGGTTGGTATACAGGAAGTTGGTAGAACACCTCTAACCATTCGTTGTTAGAGTTTTGAGTGCCTACGCCAATTGCAAATGCTAAAGCCATGTTAGATTCCTTGTTAGTTTCTTAAAAAGTTAAGTCAGTTGAAAAACGATGTGTATATCGTTATACGAATTCTTGGTATTGGTCGGCTTTAAAGCCCACTAGATAATGTCCGTTGTGTTCAAGGATCGGGCGCTTGATCACAGACGGATTATCCTGCATAGCACGTTTTGCAGTGGCGGCATCTTGATTATCTTTGATGGCGGCTTTATCACAGTCGCTTAATTGGCGAAATGTAGTGCCTCGGGCGTTAATTAAAGTGTTTACTTCAATGTTTGCTAATAGCTGATCAGCAAGATCATCTGGCATGCCGGCTTTTTTATAATCATGAAATTCATAATCCACACCATTGGCTTCTAGCCACTTCATGGCCTTTTTCATTGTGTCGCAGCTTTTAATTCCATACATTTTCATGAGAGTCGCCTTTATTTATTAACGCTTAAAGCGATTCAATTAATGTACGAATACGTTTAGCGGCTTCAATGCATTCATCAACATCAGCTACTAATGCTAGACGTATACGACCCGCACCTGGGTTAATGCCATCAATGGTACGAGACAAATAGCTACCCGGTAATACTGTAACTTGTTGCTCTGCAAATAAGCGCTGAGTAAATACTTCTTCGTTGATAGGGGTTTTAGCCCAAAGATAGAAACTGGCTTCGCTTTGTTTTACGTCCATAACCGGGCTTAGTATTTCTAATACGGCTTGGAATTTCTCGGTGTATAAGCGGCGGTTTTCTTCAACGTGTTTTTCATCGCCCCAAGCGGCAATACTAGCCAGCTGATTTGGCAGGCTCATGGCGCAACCATGGTAGGTACGATACTTTAAAAAGTCAGCCATTATATCGGCGTCGCCAGCGACAAAGCCTGAACGTAAACCGGGTAAGTTTGAGCGTTTACTTAAGCTATGGAATACCACACAGCGTTTGTAATCAGTGCGGCCTATTTTTTCACACGCTTCTAATAAGCCAACCGGTGGCTGGACTGAATTAACAAAAATTTCGCTGTAGCATTCATCGCTGCCAATGATGAAATCGTATTTGTCGGCCAGTTGAATCAATTTTTCTAGCTGCTCTAAAGAAAGCACCGCGCCAGTAGGGTTACCTGGTGAGCAGGTAAACAGAATTTGCGCGTTTTCCCATACATGGGCAGGTACCGCATCAAAATCTGGGTGAAACCCATTTTCTTCTAAGCAGGGTAAATAATGTGGTTCAGCGCCCGCCAGATAAGCAGCACCTTCATAAATTTGGTAAAACGGATTCGGGCTAACAATCAACGCATTGTCTTTACTTTCAGTCATGGCCTGAGTGAAAGCAAATATGGCTTCACGGGTGCCATTTACAGGTAATATTTGGGTGTCAGGGTTTAGGTTCGATAGGTGAAAACGCTCGCAAGCCCAGTCAGAAATAGCCTGTCTTAACTCTGGAATACCCTTTGTGGTTGGGTAGTTAGCCAACTTATCTATGTTGTTGACCATAACATCCATAACAAAGGCTGGGCTCTCATGCTTAGGCTCGCCAATGGATAATGCGATATGAGGCAGGTCACAGCTAATGTTAGCTTCGGCTTTTAGCTTATTCAGTTTTTCAAATGGATAAGGCTGTAATTTAGCCAAATTTGGATTCATAGCATGGGCTCACAATAAAATAGCGCTGAATTATAGAGGAGCTGAGGGGGAATTTGTACCACTTGTGGTAGTTATCGGAGTGATCACTTTGATTGGCGGTTGTATCATCGCGCGCAAGCGCCCTCCCACAAGGGCAATAAAGCGGCGTAACTGTGGGAGGGCGCTTGCGCGCGAATAACGCTTAAAAAGCGTTAGTATATGATCTAAAAACGTAGCTTCAATTCTGAATTTAAAAAATTAACCCTTAGGTAAGTTACGCATTAACATGGTTTTGTCGCACGCGACAACACCGGGTACTTTAGGGATCAGAACTTTAATTCCAGCACCTTGGGCCACGTCTTTAGGTTCTTGTTTAGTGGATAGCATGCCTTTCAGTGTGAATAAGGTATTGCCAGAGGGTGTCATCAGTTCAAGTTCATCCCCTTCTAAAAACTTGTTCTTCACATTAATAGTGTAGTAATCAGGATGAACCTCTTGGATGATCTCGCCTACAAACTGCTGCTTGGTGCTTTCAGATGTACCGCGTTCGTAGTTTTGATATTCATCATGTACATGGCGACGGTAAAAGCCCTCGGTATAGCCACGGTTAGATAGGTTTTCTAGGGTATCCATTAAGCCCATATCAAAGTTTTTACCTGCATGGGCATCATCAATGGCTTGGCGATAGGTTTGAGCTGTACGGGCTGCGTAATAATGGCTTTTAGTGCGACCCTCTATTTTTAATGAATGCACGCCCATATCCACTAATCGCTTAACATGTTGAATGGCTCTTAGGTCTTTGCTATTCATTATGTAGGTGCCGTGTTCGTCTTCAAAGGCAGGCATGAATTCATCTGGACGGCCTTGCTCTTGAAGTAAGTACAGCGCATCGGTTGGGCCACCTTCACCTAACGTTGGTTTATGACCCATTTGGTCAGTTTGAATTAACGACTCTGGCTGGTGGATTTTGGTGTTAGGTGTCCAAATTTCAGGGGCGTCAACAGGAATTACATCGCCACCAACGGTTTCTTTGGCTTCGTGGGCATCGTACTTCCAGCGGCAAGCATTGGTACACGAACCTTGGTTCGGGTCGCGTTTATTAATATAGCCAGATAATAAGCAGCGGCCACTGTATGCAATGCAAAGCGCGCCGTGCACAAACACTTCAAGTTCCATTTCGGGTACCTGAAAGCGAATCTCTTCAATTTCATCAAGCGACAGCTCGCGGGATAAGATCACGCGTTCGATACCTTGTTTATGCCAAAACTTAACGGCTGCGTAATTCACCACGTTAGATTGCACGCTTAGGTGAATGGGGGTGTCAGGCCATTTTTCTTTTACAAGCATGATGAGGCCGGGGTCAGACATGATCAGTGCATCAGGCTTCATTTGAATAACGGGCTCAATGTCCGTCATATAGCTTTTTACTTTTTTGTTGTGGGGTGCAATGTTGCTGGCCACATAAAACTTTTTGCCTTGTTCATGGGCTTCATTAATACCAATAGCAAGGTGCTCTAAACCAAAGTCGTTATTACGCACCCGTAAGCTATATCGGGGTTGTCCTGCATATACAGCGTCGGCGCCGTAGGCAAAGGCGTAACGCATATTCTTTAGCGTGCCGGCAGGGCTAAGTAGTTCGGTTTTCATGTGTCAATCCAACTGATAATCAATCGCGCCTGAATACAAGTGTCAGTCGCCTAAAATTGGGCGCGATAATAACAATCTAGAGTTGGCCAGTTATTGACCCCAATCATTCAAATACACGATGTTCGTACCGGGATGGTATGCACCTTTTGCACTCATATGAGCAGCTACCAATCTGACAGCCGCTTTATTAGAGTGCACATAGGTGGATTTCAAGATTTGAATGGCTTAGGAGCATTTTTAAATGCTTGTCATAAATGCTCTATTACTGTGCAAAAAAGAGGGGCTTAACACCTAGTTGATTCTCTAATTTGGTGCGCGGTGTGTTTGTGCCGTGAAACAAACATGCTCAAACATGCGTATTTTATATAAATTTGGCTCCAATTTAGAGCCAAAAAAGTGAAACAATAAAAAATTAATGAGGGACAAATAAAAACCCGATAGTTGGCACAAAGCTTGAGAAAGGGATGTTAGATAAATAAATTTTAACTGATAAAAATCTAACGAACCTCAAGGAAATATTATGAAGCTTTCAACCGCCATAAGAAGAACGGTGCAAACAATGGCCTTTGGTGCCAGTTTGTTATCGGTGTCTGCTTTTGCAGGAGATCCTGAAAAAGAAGAATTAAAATTTGGTTTTATCAAGCTAACGGATATGGCGCCATTAGCCATCGCCGCTGAGAAAGGATTCTTTGAAGACGAAGGACTATTTGTTGAACTAGAAGCGCAAGCCAACTGGAAAGTATTATTAGACCGAGTCATAACGGGTGAATTAGACGGCGCACATATGTTAGCGGGTCAGCCATTAGGTGCCTCTATTGGTTTTGGTACTCAAGCCGAAATTATTACTGCGTTTTCTATGGACTTAAATGGCAACGCCATTACGGTTTCCAATAAAGTGTGGAAGGAAATGAAAAAACACATTCCACATGAAGGCGGTAAACCTGTCCACCCTATTAAAGCCGATTCCTTAAAGCCAGTAATCGAACAATATAACGATGACGGAAAATCATTTAAAATGGGCATGGTGTTTCCTGTATCCACCCATAACTATGAACTACGTTACTGGTTAGCGGCGGGTGGTATTCACCCTGGTTATTACGCACCTGATAAAGGGGATACTAGCGGTACTATTTCTGCTGACGCTCTATTATCTGTTACACCACCACCTCAAATGCCTTCTACCATGGAAGCAGGCACCATCGATGGTTACTGTGTAGGTGAACCTTGGAATCAACAAGCTGTATTTAAAAACATTGGTGTGCCGGTTATTACCGATTACGAAATTTGGAAAAACAATCCAGAAAAAGTATTTGGTGTATCGAAAGGTTGGGCTGATAAATACCCTGAAACTCACAAGTCAGTTGTTAAGGCGATGATTCGTGCTGCTAAATGGTTAGATGAAAAGAACAATGCTAACCGTCCTGAAGCCGTTAAAATTTTATCTCAATCAAACTATGTAGGTGCTGATTACGATGTTATTGCTAACTCAATGACAGGCACTTTCGAATACGAAAAAGGTGACAAGCGTGCAATTCCAGATTTCAACGTATTCTTCCGTCATAACGCAACCTTTCCTTACTACTCAGATGCCATTTGGTACCTAACTCAAATGCGTCGTTGGGGCCAAATTTCTGAACATAAATCGGATGACTGGTACATGGACATTGCGAAAAAAGTATACCGTCCTGATATCTACGCAGAAGCCGCTAAAGAGCTAATTGCAGAAGGTAAAATGAAAGCATCTGAATTCCCTAACTTTGCTAAAGAAGATGGATTTAAGCCAGAGCAAAAAGGATTCATAGATAAGATTTCTTATGATGGTAAAAAACCAAATGCATACCTTGAAAAATTGACGATCGGCCTAAAAGGAAAAGACAAAGTATAAATAATCCGTTTTAAACATTCAGTAGTAAATATAAAAGCGTAACCGAGCCAACATTGGCTCGGTTACATTAAGAATCGACCCAAACAATAGGGGTAGAATATTATGATGAGCGTAGTTTCGCAATTAGAAAGCATAGGGATGTTTGCTCCCTGGGTTCGAATCATCAAGGGTGAGAACCGTCGTGAACAAGTTAATATACTTCTTAGAGGTATTGGTGTGCCACTGTTTGCATTCGCCATTTTTCTTGGTATGTGGGATGCAGCTG
>JAWUVN010000007.1:0-40750 GCA_034112345.1 Bermanella sp.
AGCTGTCAATACGGGTCGCGGAAAAAGTGATGACGCTTCCATTATTATCGAAGACGAGATTCCCGAAAACTCAGAACTGTATATTAACGACTTAAGCTGCAATAATTCCGACCCCGAATTTACCATGGTCAATAACAACAACGGACCTGTTTGTTTTTTAACCGGTGCAACCCCTAACGAAAGTGGTTTGAGCCTGAATTTTGCAAGCTTAAAAGACACCAATGACAACATATGGTTTGCCAAAGCCGATAAAGACTTTAGTTACGAACCAGATGACACAACCGATTACGATGCCGCCATTCGTTTTATAAGAATAAAACTGGATGGCGAATTAAATAACCAAGCTAAGGGTTCAACAGATGAACCTAAGTTTGGCCTCACTTATAAAGTAATGCTCAATTAATGAGCAATAAAAACATACATTTGCTCGGGGGAGCACGCATGAATAAATTCAAAATGATTGGAGGACTATTTTCGCTAGCACTAATGGCTAATGAAAGCATGGCCTTGGGTACACAAGCTGGTACATCAATCGAAAACCAAGCAACCGTTACTTATACTGCAGGGGCAGGTACGGTTAGTGCCGCTTCAGGCAAGGTGTACGTAACTGTTCAAGAATTAATCAATGCAAATATTGTCTCGCAAGATTCTGCTAACGTAAGCATTAGCTCACCACAAACAAACGCTTATTTAAAGTTTCAGCTAACCAATACGGGTAATGGCGATGAAGGGTTTGCGATTAGCCAGCAAAACTTAACGGGCGCAGATAACTTTGATGTGACCTTTAGTAATGCCTATATCGATGATGGCGATGGCATATTTGACCCTGCTATTGACACCCTTTATGACAATAGCAATCCGCAAGTTCTTGCACCCGATGCTTCAATGGTTATCTGGGTAGCGTCTACTGTTCCATCAGGAATTTCTGATGGCAACACCGCTGATGTTCAAGTAACAGCATTGTCAAAAACATTCTCTGATGACGGCCAAACAAGCCCAAGTGCAGGCGCTGTTGTTAATGGTCAAGGCGACTCAGCGACAGATGCTGTTATGGGCACAAGCGGTGCTAATGCAGATGATGACGCGACGTTTATTGTAAGTGACATTGATGTTGCAATCGTAAAAGCAATTTCTGCAGTACGAGACAACCTAGGTGGTGGAGCAGGTAACCAGCCAGTACCGGGTGCAGAAGTCGATTACACCCTAACAGTCACAGTAACAGGAACAGGCGATGCTGATAATATTTCGGTGAGTGACCCACTTCCTACTGAGTTAAAATTGAAAGATGGAATCACTGGAGTAATCACCGTAGGTGGCGTAGCTGAAACCGCTTCTTCTGCTGATAGCGATGGCACCTCTTACGATGCCAACACAAATACCATTACCGTTGATTTGGGCACAGTAACGGCTGGCGACCCTGCCATTGCGATTCAATTTACAACCGTTATCCAATAACAAAGAGAGAGTTTATGAAAACGCTTATCGCTTTATTGTTATTAGTTCCTAGCCTTGCTTTTGCGCAAGTGGAATTGAAAACAGATATTTTTAAAATTATTGAAGTACAGCAAAAGAATGGCACCAGTAAAATGGAATGGGTGAGCGCGGATAACATTGTCCCTGGCGACAAAGTTGGTTACCGCATCATGGTAAATAACAAGGGTACCGAAGCCGCGGCCGATATCGTATTAAACAACCCAGTACCTGAAAATACGGTTTATGTAACCGATTCAGCTCGCGGTGCCAATAGTAATATCGAATTCTCAGTGGATGGTGGCAAGCAGTACAGTAAGCCAGCGCAACTGTTTATAACTAAAGACGGTAAAAAACAACCAGCCACAGCAAAGGATTACACCCATGTGCGCTGGACTCTTCTTAAACCATTAGGTGCCGGAAGTGAAAGTTCAGTGCAATACGCAGTACAAGTAAAATAAAACGAAAGACATATACACCCATGAAATCACGTTGTATTCATGGAAAACTAACGACTAACTTAACTATTAATAATAATTTCTCGGGAGAAACCAATGAAATTAAATAAAAATATACTGGCCCTAGCCACTGCAGCGGCCTTCGGCCTAAGCGGTCAAGCATTTGCGGAAGGCACTCTTGCTGGAACCAGCATTGATAACACAGTTACTCTTGGCTATACAGTTAACTCTGTTGCTCAAGATGACTTAACTAAAATCACTGCTTTTTTAGTTGATAAAAAAGTCTATTTCGCACTAAGCGATGTTGAATCAGCAACTGTTAAAGTAACGCCAAATGGAAACAACTATGTTGCTACATTCCTTTTAAGCAGTGACTCTAACGATACGTTAGACTTCAATCTATCAACTGCCGATCTTGCTACTGGAACACAAACCTTTTTAGCACCATTGACTGTTGAAGATAACTTCCAGCTGGATGCTAACCTTTCTATTTTCGTAGAAGAAGGTACAAATGCTGGCTACCAATCTGCTGAAGATACAGAAACAAGTGTTGACGATTTAGCTGCTGAAGGTACTGTAAATGTATACGTTGTAGTAACTACTGCAATTGATGCAGCGCAAGCCGACAAAGATATTGCCGCAATTGCATTATCAGCCACCGCTCTTCAAAGTAGTGGTGCTGCCATTCCTGACAACGGCCCTGATGCATTTCTTCAAGGCACTAAACAATATGTTATTGCCGAAGCCGGTCTTGACGGTATTGATACTTTAAATGTTGCATTTGAAGTGGGTACTGCAAAGTTCACAGACCCTACTGATGTAACAGCTACTCCTGCTAAGTTCACTTTAGAAGTAACTGTAATCAATGACCCTATGTGTGAGCCTGCTCTTACAAGCGCATCAATCGGTAACTATTCTACGGGAAATTGTCCAAATGCTGCTGTTATGGGAGCAACTTACATTCCTAAAGCAATCCCAGGTGCAATGGTTGAGTACACTCTTAAAGCCAAAAACTCAGGTAGCATAGATGCAAGTGGTGTAACATTTACGCAAACGCTTGCTGATATCTTAGATTTGGATGTGGATGGAAGCCTAGATCTTGTTCAGAATAGCCTAGATAATTCTAACGCTGTATTCAGCGGTGCTGCTACCCCAACAGATACAAGCACATCAAATACATTAAACATTGGTGTTTCTACTTTTGAAGTAGATGAAGATATCACTATTACCTTTACTGCGATCGTGGAATAACATTTAGTGATTCCAAGTAGTAAAAGTATTTTGGCGCACACTTCGGTGTGTGCTGACCTTACTCAAAACGCCTTGTGCGTTTTGAGTCGAGGCAAAGCCAAAAACACTGCGCTAGATTTCTCTGCTAAAAGAGAAAGACTAGGCGGTGTTTTTGCCGTTGCTTTGGCATCTATCTTTTCAAGTACTTTATTATTTTCACAAACCAGTCTTGCAGAAACCCCATCTAATACAACCATTAGCAACACGGCTTACGCTAACTATGATTTCCGCGGGCAAAGCTTTCAGACAAACAGTGGTGCAAGCCAGTTTATTACCGCTCGTGATTCTTCTGGGTCTGGCACACCAGCTATCATTACACTTATGCACAATGGCATTGATTTTTCTGGGCAACTGCAAGCAGCACAAGCGTCATCTGTGTCCAGTGCATCAAGTTCTCTTAGCTCAACAAGTAGTAGCTCTAGCATTTCGAGCATAAGCTCACGAAGCTTTTCAAGTATCAGCTCTCGCACCACGGCAAGTTCTGGTGGCGTGTCTATTAACGGTTCTTTTCCTGTTGAAACAGGACAATGTGCAACCGATGCAAGTGGCACTAACCTAGTTCCACAATCTGTTCCTGTTGATTATCAAGGAACGGCATTAGCATTGCCTGGCATTTTAAACCTAGCCAGTGATGAATATTTTAAAGTGGGCGATGCCATATTTGTTCACTTGCAAGATTTAGATCAAAACCAAGATCCAACCGTGATTGAAAAAATAGTCGTGACCATTATCAGTGATAATGGAAACGATAAAGAAACCATTCAATTAACCGAAACCGCAGTTAGCTCAGGTTTGTTCACAGGCTATATTCAAAGTGTAAGCTTAGATACAACAGGTGCCACAGCATTTAACTGTGAATTGTCCGTTACTAAAGACAGCTCTATGCAAGCCAGCTACCAAGATCAATTTGATTCACGTGACCTGGTACAAGCTGGCGCTTTATTTGACCCAAACAGTTACGTTGTTAATGCCGACACGGGTGAATATGTGAATGGCATTGAAGTCACTTTAATTGATACAAACACTGATTTAGCGGCTGACATTTTAAGCTCAGAAGGTGGGGTTTTTCCTAACCCCGTTACAACCGGCGGTACTGTTCAAGACAGTAAAGGCAATGTTTATACTTTCCCTTATGGCGGTTTTTCATTCCCTGTTTTAGCCAGTGGCGATTACCGCGTTCAAGTAGGTGAAAGTGCCTATCATGATTACCCAATTGATCCATTAAAAACATTAGATGATATAAATGCCCTACCCAATGGCCCGTTTAATTTAGATGAACAAGGCAGTCGTGCACTCGCCTTCACATCAGGCATTACATTCCGTTTAGACGTACCTTTAGACCCTAAAGACAATAATGTTCTACTAACAAAAACCAGCAATAAATCCACCGCTGGTGTGGGTGAACTGATTCGCTATAGCATCAATGTTGCCAACTCTGAAATTCCAGGCACCAATGTTCATATAAACGACCAACTGCCTCAAGGCTTCCGTTATATAGCGGGAAGTGCAACAGCAGATGGCGTTGCTATTAATGACCCTGTTATCGAAAGTGACGGTCGTGGATTGACGTTTACTTTTGCCAGTATTGCAGCAGAAGAGTCTTTCACTTTAAATTATGTGGCTCGAATCTCAGTTAATACTCCGATCGGTCAAGCAACTAACTCTGCATGGATCACCGATCAAGAAGATACGCCTAGCGAAGGGGTATTAGTCAGTAATGTAGCGGTTGCCCACACAGAAATTACCGAAGACTTATTCAGTGAAAGTGCACGTTTATTTGGGCGCGTATACATTGGTGACTGCGATGGTAATGCAACACAAGAAGGCATCAGTGGCGTTCGAATTTATCTAGAAAACGGCACGTATGTGGTTTCAGATGAAGATGGCATGTGGCACATAGAAGCTCAAGAAGCCGGATCTCACGTTGTTCAGCTTGATACTGATACCCTTCCAAAATATTTAGACTTAGTGGCATGCGATAATTACGGCACACACGCTGGTACTGAGTTCAGCCAATTTGTTGATTTAGCCAAAGGTTCTATGTGGCGCACCGATTTTGTTGTAAAACTTAAGCCACCAAGCTTAGGAGAAGTCACACAACGATTAAGCAGTCGCGTGATGCAATTAAACGAACAAGAAATGGAGACTTTTGAGTCGCCAGTTAAACAAAAGATTACGTATCGCTTAGATTTAAGTGGCACCCAGGTAATTTTGAAAAAACTGCGTGCCATGATCATGCTACCAGAAGGGGTTCAATATAAAGCGAACAGCGCATTATTTGATGGCTCAAAGATTGATGAGCCTAAGCAATACGACTCACAAACTTTATTATTTACATTGAATGACCCAGGTAACGACTGGCAGCACTTGCTTGAATTTGAAGGCTGGATTACCAAGGATGCCAAACCAGGTGAATTAACCACTCGCTCAGTTGCCATGTTTAATGCGCCAAGCCAAAATAACCAACGCACACCCGTAGCGCTGACCTCTGCCCTACTGGCCATTGTGCCTGCAAATAAAAAAGCACATAAGCCAGAAGAAGCGCCTAAATTTGGATCGTTTAACCCTGACTTAAGTGATGCTGATAAAGCCGCTCTTATACCTGTTTTAAATACATTAAAAGGCTTAGAAAACTTACAGCTTGAAGTCGCTGGGCATACCGACAACATGCCAATTGCGCGTCGTAGCCGCCATATTTTTAAAGATAACACAGCACTGTCCCTTGCTCGGGCGAGAAGCGCAGCGAATTATCTGGCTGAACAATTAGGATTAAACCCTGATCAAGTAACAATTGCAGGGCACGGGTCTCGCAAACCATTGCAACGAAATAACAGCAGCGAAGCTCGCGCTAAAAACCGCCGTGTAGAAGTGAACATTTTAGCCGGTAATAACGGCATGAGCATCGCTCAAGCCGATTCAGGTAATCAGCTTGTTACCACAATGGGCGTAGCGCCAGGTGGATTTGACTTCCCCGTTGCAGCCACAGCATCTGGCCCTGTTCGCAATGTGGTAACCATGCCTGTGTTTGATAAAGCATTCTTAGCGCAAACCGATTCTAAGTTTGAATGGCTATGGCCAAGTGAAGGTTACTTACCGAATATCCCTTCAACAAAAGTAGCGGTTAAACATGCAAACGGGCAGCGCATACAGTTAAAGTTAAATGGCGCATCAGTTAGCGAGCTCAACTTCTCTGGCCGTGAGAAATATACGCCGAATAAATCGGCTATTAGCATGTGGTCTGGTGTGGATTTAAAAGAAGGTAATAACGTTTTTGAGGCCTCTTTATTAGATAAAGAAGGCAATGTAATTGATCGTAAACAGTTTGAATTACATTACTCCGGTACACCTACCAAGGTTAAGCTAGTTGAAGACGAAACCAAAGCCGTTGCCGATGGTGTTATCGCTCCGGTGATTGCGGTTCAATTATTTGATAAAGATGGCTATACCGTTCGTGACGGCTTACAAGGTGAGTTTACAGTCGATGGCCCTTATTACGCGCTAGACCCAAATAAAAACCAAGCACAAATAAACCGTAATGATTTTAAGCCTAACTATGAAATTACCGCCGAAGGCATTGCCTACATTACTTTAGAGCCAACTACTCAAGCTGGTGAAGCGGTCATCCGATTCCCTCTGGCAAATGGTCAAGAAGAAGAAATTCGTGTGTGGTTAAAGCCTCAGAATCGAGAATGGATGCTGATTGCATTAGGTGAAGGCACAATCGGTTATCAAAATATCAGTGGCCATGTAGAGAATGCAAAATCTCATGATCAAAATGACGGACTGTATACAGATGGCCGCTTAGCTTTATTTGCTAAAGGTCAGATTTTAGGTGATTGGTTATTAACAGCTGCCTACGACAGTGCAAAGGGTGAAACATCACCGTTTGAAAAGTTATTAGACCCAAATCAGTACTACACCCTTTATGGCGATAACAGCCAGCAAAATCTAGATGCGTCGATGGAAGGTAAGTTGTACTTAAGGGTTGAGAGAGATCGCTTTTACACCGTATTTGGTGATTACAATACAGATCTTAATAATACAGAACTAAGTAAATACCTGCGTAAATTCCACGGCATTCAGTCTGTATTCCAAGGTGACATTGTAAGCTTTAACGCGTTTGTAACAGAATCGGCACAGCGTTTTGCTCGTGACGAAATTAGAGGCGATGGCACATCCGGTTTATACCAGCTATCTAATCAAGACATCTTGATTCAAAGTGAAACCATTAGCATACAAGTACGCGATCGCTTTAGAAGTGAATTAATACTAAGCGAAGTAGAGCTTTCAAAAGATACGGATTACAGCATTGATTACATTGATGGCTCTCTATTCTTTAAAGCGCCGATACAAAGTACCGATGAAGATTTAAATCCAAGATACATTATTGCTCGCTATGAAACTGAAGATGATAGCGCTAACGACCTCACTTACGGTGGTCGTGCTGCGGTTCATGTTCTAGATAATCGTCTAGAGATTGGTACCACCCTAATCAGTGAAGAACTGGGCACCGAGGCTAAAACATTAAACTCGATAGACTTGCGCTTAAAGTTGTCTGACGCTCTTGAGATTAAAGCAGAAGCTGCATCAACGGATAATACGGATAACGGTGTTAACACACAGGCATCAGCTAACTATATAAGCCTAGATTATCGCGGTGAACAACTGCAAACGAAAGCCTACATACAAACCCAGCAAGCTGGCTTTGGTTTAGACCAGTTGAACGACAGTGAAGGCTCAACGGAAAAAGCATCCGTTGAAGCCACTTACTACTTCACATCTCAAAAATATGTAAACGCCCTATTAACAGACCAAAACACACTAGGCAGCCAGCAACGCCTAACCATGGCCGAAGTGAAATTGAATAATGAATATGAATTAGGTCGTTACCATTTAGGTGTTCGCACACAAGATACCAGCAGTGCAATAGGGGATACTCAATCAATACAGCAATTGTTAGCCGGTCATTCCTACACACTGCTAAATGGTAAGGTGTTATTAAATGCAGACGCTGAAATTAATGTTAAGCAAACTGAAGATGTGTACGACTTACTTAGATTAAGCACCGACTATCGTATAACTGATACAGTGACCTTATTTGGAATATTTGAAACAGGCTTTGAAAAAGACGCACCACAACGTACCGCGCTAGGTTTAAGAGCTAAGCCTTGGCAAGGTATGCAAGTGAGTAACAGTGTTGAAGAACAACAAAGCAAAGATGGGGCTCGTTTATTTGCCGTGCACGGTTTGAATCAAGAAATAAACCTAGATGAGAATTGGCAAATCAGTTTTGGTTACGACCAAGCAAGTGACTTACAAAACTCCATTAATGATCAAGCATTGCTAACAAGTACATCAGAAGACTTTTACGCTGTAACGACAGGCTGGGGCTACCGCAGCACCACATGGCAGTGGACAAACCGCATTGAATACAGAGAAAGTGATTTAAACAGAAAGTGGAATGGTACTACCGGTTTATACCGCCCTATTGCACTGGGTTTAGCCATGGGCATCAACGGCGAATATCGATTAGACGACAGCCAAGATTCTAAAACCGAATTTAAACAAGTAGAGTTTAATATTGGTTTACGCCCTCTAGAACTTGGCTTAGCCTGGTTAAACCAAACTAAATACATTGAAGAAGATCAAACCAATACAAGCGGCACCATAACCAGTACTCGCTTAGTGAACAATACACACCTAAACATGCGCTGGCATGACACTCAAATAAGTGTTCAGTACGGTCTTAAGTATGTTGATGAGACCATTGATGACATTGATTACAGTGGTGTGATCGATTTAATTGGTACACAACTTCGTCATCACATTACACAAAAATGGGATTGGGGATTACAAGCACAGCGTTTATACGATTATGAATTGCAAAGCAGTCGCCATAGCTTTGGTGCAAGCATTGGGTTTATACCAGCAGAAAATACATGGGTTAGCTTTGGTTATAACTTTGCAGGGTTTGACGACAGCGACTTTGATGAAGCCGGATACAGTGGCCATGGTATCTACTTAAAAATTCGCGTGAAGGCTGATCAAAATAGCCTAGGGTCTTTAAAGTCCTATTTTAAATAATTCAGAACAATCGCTACTTAAAAAATACCAAGCAATAAAAAAGGCCAATCGGCCTTTTTTATTGTTTGTGAATTAGATAAATCCACCAGCATTCTGCTTACTTAATACAAGTACCCTATTCAATATCCGATGGTGAATTGAAATTTTTAAAAGCAAGCTTCTGATCACTAAAGTCCACATTCATAGCGCTAACACGTTCTAACCATTCATAAGTTTTACGCCCACCTGACAGTAGGTAGGCAATTAAATCTTCTATAAGCGAACGATGTAGCAGTAAATGTAAATTCTGTCTTCGCTCACCATCAAATACCACGTAGGCATCACTGATATTTTCTTGTGCAAACCGTGTCATCACACAGGGATAATTTGTCGGAATATTTGGTGTATCACAAGGACTAAATAACACCCAATCTGAAGTGGCTTTCTGTAAACCAGTAAGCACACCCAACAATGGCCCTGCTAACGGGCCAATATCAGGATGCAGTACGTCTTTGATGGTAACAAACCCAAGCTGCTCATAAGCTTGCTTGTGCTCGTTCGTATTCACCCAAAGGTTATCAAAGCCCGCTAAACTAGCGGCTACCCAAGAAACCATTGGCTGGCTCATATGAGTACTCTTCATACCAGAGCTCTGCAACACGGATTGGTGATGCATCATCAGACCCTTATCTTGGCCCATCCGTCTACTTTTTCCGCCAGCCAGTATCACTGAATCGAATTTCATGCTATTTCTTACGTTACCCATATATAGGCATTTAACCTTACTATAGGGTGCTATCAAAGGGGTTTGTAACATATAACTCCTTGACTCATTTAATCCAAGGACGTCTAATGCACACATATTCAGCAAACAAGTGTTTACCGAAATTATGAATCGACATTTAAGAGAACCTTTTTCAGGCTTAAGCCATTTACTCGGGGCAATAATGGCACTTGTTGCTCTGCCCTACATGCTTATGAACTTACCTGAGGTAAAAACAGGTACTTACATCGCCAGTTACTTAGTATTTGGAATCAGCATGTTTTTAATGTTTTTCTCAAGTGCGGTCTATCACCTAATGGAAATCAGTGAGGGGGGAATTCGAGCCCTTAAACGCATTGATCACATGGCCATTTACGTGATGATTGCGGGCTCTTATACGCCCTATTGCCTACTTGGATTAGACGGTAATCAATCATGGATTATGTTTGGCATTATTTGGGGAATTGCGGCGCTCGGTATTCTTAAAAAGATATTTTGGCTACACGCACCAAGATGGTTTAGCACCTTATTGTACCTAGCCATGGGCTGGATCAGTTTGTTTGTTTACGAACCGTTAAGTGAGTCTTTATCAGAAGGCGCCATTGATTGGCTATTATACGGCGGCATCTGCTATAGCTTGGGTGCCGTTGTGTATGCAACCAAATGGCCAAGCTTGCACACTAAATTTGATTTTCACGACCTGTGGCACATCTTTGTATTGGCAGGCGCTGCGTGTCACTTTGTAAGTATTGGTATTTACCTTTAAATAACACAATGAATTACTGACGTTAAAACACCATAAAAAAAGCCTGTTACTCAATCGAGTAACAGGCTTTTTAACAACTGAAATACAAATGATAAATCCTTTATTCAGACCCTTCTTTCTCAGCTATCTCAGTCAGTGATTGAACAAAGCTTTCAACTGGCTGGCCACCACTGATTAAGTATTTATTGTTAATAATAAATGCAGGCACAGAACTAATGCCCATTGACTTAAATTTAGACTCTTCGTCTTTAACCGCTTTTTGATAATTATCATCATTCAAAGCAGCCAGAGCTTCAACTGGGCTTAACCCAACTGATTCCACTGCAGACATCAGAACAGCTTGGTCACTCACATCTTTACCATCAGTAAAGTAGGCTTTAAACAACGCCAGCTTTAATTCGGTTTGCTTACCTTTCTCTTGTGCGTAATGCAGCAACACATGGCAATCTAAGGTGTTATAAATTCGTGCTCGCTGCTCAAAGCTAATGTCTACCCCTGCTTGCTTACCCACATCTTTAATTCGCTGTTTATTTTCTTTTAATTGAGCTTCCGTTAAACCATATTTTTCGCCTAAGTGCTCATTAATGTCTTGCCCTTCTTTTCCCATATACGGGTTTAACTGAAATGGGTGCCAATCAATGTTTGCACTTACTGATTCAGATAACTGATCCAGAGCTTGCGTTAAGTGGCCATAACCAATAGCGCACCAAGGACAAACCACATCACTTACAATATCAATTTGAAGTTCTTTCATTAGATGCCCATCTATTTAATCAATGGCTGTATTGAACGCCAAAAAAGGCAGAATAACTAGTCGTGCTAAAGGAACACTGATTTTTAACCAGGTGTACAGTAAAAGGGAATTTGAACAGAGTGAGTAAGAACGGCCGTTTAAAATAACAAAAGGGGTAAATACTTGCTCACCAGTGGGTGAACAAGTTAACAACTAGATCTAGATATCTAATCGATACACATCACTCAGCTGACCGCTTTCATTAACAGTAACATTCAGGTTATTCACCTTGCCATCACTTAAACCGTAAATCCAACCGTGTATGGCAAGCTTTTGGCCTTTAGCCCAAGCATCTTGCGCGATACTGGTATGGCTTAGATTGTAAACTTGGCGAACCACGTTTAACTCGCACAACAAGTTCAACTTATCTTCTTCTGACTGCAAGCCTTTAAACATATCGCGTTTATTATGATAAAGGTCGCGAATTTCCAAAAGCCAGTTATCAATCAAACCCAGTTTTTGATTTTCCATGGCAGCCTTTACGCCACCACAACCATAATGGCCACATATAATGACATGTCGAACTTTTAATACATCTACCGCATATTGCATAACGGATAATAGATTCATATCTGTATGCACAACCATGTTGGCTACATTACGGTGAACAAATAACTCACCCGGTAACAGGCCCACAATTTCATTCGCAGGCACACGACTATCACTGCAACCTATCCATAAATAATCAGGTGCTTGCTGTTTGGCTAACGTTGGGAAAAAATCAGGATCCTTTTCACTAATATCCTTAGACCATTTGCGGTTATTTTCAATCAAGTCCTGTAAGGATCTACTGTCTTTATCCATAACCATTCCCACTGCATACAATAAATTTTAATTCTCAGGAGTGTACCCATTTAAATTTTAGATTTAAACAACACGGGTGTTTTTTAGTGAATGAGTAATCTTATGAATTAAGAATGACCACAAACAGGGCACGATGCCCGTTTTGGAACATTAAATTGATTCCAACGACTGCTTAAACCATCAAAGCTGATGAGCTTACCCGTCATGTCTTCACCCACATTCGAAATCAATTTTATGGCTTCCAATGCTTGGTGAACACCCATCATGCCAACCACTGGTGCCAAGATACCTGCTGAGGTACAGGTTTCTTCTTGGTTATTCGTTTCAGGGTACACACATTGATAGCACGGCTTATCTGCTTGTGTAGGATCGATCACCATTAACTGCCCTTCAAAGCGAATGGCTGCAGCAGAAATTAAAGGGGTTTTATTCTCAACACAAAGACGGTTATGCAAACAACGACTGCCACTATTATCTGTGCAATCCAAAACAACATCTACCTGATCGATTAATTGTGAAAGCTGTGTCTCTGATAATGCTTGATCAAACGTATTTACTAACAGCTGCGAATTCAAATTTAGTAAAGTGTGCTTGGCAGACAATACTTTAGATTGACCAATCGACAATTCGCTGTGCACAACCTGCCGCTGCAAGTTACTGGATTCTACTGTATCAAAATCACATAAGGTTAGGGTTCCGATACCTGAACTGGCTAGGTACAAAGAAGCACTAGAACCTAAACCACCCAAACCCAATATCAAAACATGTGCGTTTAGCAGTTTTTCTTGGCCGTCATAATCCACCTGAGGAAGCAGCAAGTGGCGACTGTATCTATTTAATTGATCATCATTCATGTCGGATAGCTTAACAATTCAAAGTCTTGGCCGATATATTAAAATATGGGTATTTCGTTGATTCAAATCGTTTTTTTGGCCGTTATGGCTTGGGTTCTAGTAGGCTGTGGCGGCTCTGGTGGAGGATCCACCACGACTATAGCCGAAGTATTAAATCAACCCAGCTTACCCACACCTCCAATTTCAAAGCTATCGCTTGGTAATAACTTTGTGGGCTTTATAATTGGCAGCCAACCTCTGAGCACCGATCGAAGCTCTTCTAATAGCTTAAAGTTCACACAGCAACTATACGAATTAGACGCCGACAATAATATTACGCCCGTGCCCATGTACGATCTAACCGATACCCTAATCGATTTTACAGGCAACCTGAGTTATACCGATATTGAAAATATTACTCCGCTAGACATCATGGTGCTCAGCCCTGATTACCTGCTGTTAACGGTATTTCATCGTAATTTTGATAAAGATGAAGATAATGACTATTTTAACTTATTGATTGATTTGCATGACGGCAGTGTCAGTGCTGCTCCTGTCGGGTTGAATATTCAGGGTAATAGCGGGCGCAGTACATTAACCCAGCTTGGCCGTGATGTGTTCCCTCCGGATTCACGCTGGAACGCCACAGATAATCTATACGTGCTAGGTATCGATTACGATGAATTAGGGATTATGCAATCTGTTGGTTACGAACCCGATAACACACCTGAACTTGTGGATCATCATGTCGGCGTGCCCTGCCCTGTGGCTGAGCCCGCTGACGAAACAACCGACGATACCGATACAGGGATTGACGGCACAGAAACAGATGATACAACTGAAGAAGAAACAGAGGAAATACCTGCCACTTCAGGGACAACCTGTGTTGGAACCAGCACAACCACTGACACAGCCACTGACACAGACACAACCACAACCACAACCACAGACACTGAAACCGTCATAGCGGGCAATACCAATTTAACATCTGATCGTTTTAACCAACAAATCAGCAGTCGAGCGCTAACGGTTGATGAACTGCCTACACCAACGGCTCTTTACCGCATGGATTTATATGAGGGTAATCAGTATTCATTAGAAAAAGTCAGCGCTGTAGACGACCGCCCAGGTCTAGGCCAAATTGTCATTAACAATAATGGTCTAATTGCCTATCGAAATGAAGACGGCGGAGACAACAGCATACGGGTGCTTTTACCCTATTGCGAAACAGAAACAGGCCGATTAAGCACGGTACTGCTTGCCCCCTACACCACATTAATTCTTGCCCCAGACCGCGATAACATTTCAAGTGTTTATGAAGTAACCGACTCAGGTATGAACAAACTGGTATTCAGCTGTAATGGGAATGTTGAGCGGCAAGCATATACAGGCTATTCAACCAAGGTACGCGCATTAAGACTGCCCTTTAACAGCCAGTCAATCGCAACATATGACTACGCTTACCCCTATTTTATTAACACCAGCTGTCAAAGTGCCGACCTGTTTCCTGCCCAGCCTGGATATACCTACATCTTAGACCCAATGCCTGCAATTCCTGGGCTGGCTTCTGATGATGTACGCGGCTTACGAAAAAGCCAATATTTCAACAGTCGCCTATATTGTATTGGTTATGATTCATCATTAAACCTTTCGGTAGCAGAATTAAATCCAACTGACCGCTACCCCGAATATGACTTTCTAAATTTTGACTTTAGCTCATGGCTGCCTGATTTTGATACTGTGCACGTGCTTTCGAATGGCAAAGCACTATTCACCGGCACCAAACGGACTGATCCCACTATAAAAACCATAATGATTGATACCTCTGGCGTAGAAATCGACCTTGGAGACGATTTAGCGGGTTTTAAAGTGGGCCAGCAAATTGAAGTTACGCCTCCAGGCGCAGAATACACACTGCCTGCCGTGGTAACAGAGGCTGAATAAAAACTTAGCTAACGCACAAACTACTCCGAATCAAACGTCTTAGGTTATACCCCCTAGCAAGTCAAACTGGTATTATGCTGGCAATATTTTTTAATTAAGTCGCATCATGCTAAATATAGATAGCCTGTCACAGCTAAAAACACTCAAAACTCAGATTCATGACACCCACCAAGCTTCTATCTTAGAAGGCGTGGTGCGTGGAAGCCAAGGCCGATTCGGCTTTGTAGCCACCGATAAAGGTGAATCGTATTTCTTAACCCCAGATGAAATGGGAAAGGTGTTCCCTGGTGACACTATTCGATTCACCACCATCGAAGACGACAAAGGCAAGACACAAGCTATTGTCGAAAAATTGATCAGCTCAGATTTTAAAATCTTCACTGGCCGTTTTCAGAAAAAAGGCAAAGCACAATTCGCAGTGCCTGACACCCATGGTTTAGGTAACTGGTTGTACCTACCGCCTTCCGCTTGTGAAGGCATTGATGAAAGCGATTGGATTAGCTGTGAAGTAACCCGTCACCCTTTTCCAACTGGAAAGCCGCAAGCAAAAGTGCTGCACAAAATTGGTAAATTAGAAGACGCTGGGTTTGAGCGTCAATACTCAATAGAGAAGTTCAAGCTAAGCCACGAATGGCCAGAAACAACCCCATCAGAATTGGCTCTATTAGCCGAAGAAAATATAGGCACCATGAGCCAAGGTCGTGAAGACCTAACCGCTCTACCATTTGTAACCATTGATAGCGAACACACTCGTGACATGGATGATGCCCTGTATTCTGAAAAAACAGAATCCGGCTGGAACTTGTTTGTAGCCATCGCTGACCCAAGCGCATGGTTTGGCATGAACACAGCGTTAGACAAAGAAGCCGCACGTCGAAGCAACTCTTTATACTTCCCTGGCCGTAGCCTGCCTATGTTGCCGCAAGAACTATCTAACAGCCTTTGTTCATTACTTGAAAATAAAGACCGCTTAGCCATCGTATGCAAGATGTCAATCAGTGAATCTGGTGAAGCCACTGGCCACACCTTTACTGAAGCGTTAGTAAATTCAAAAGGTAAGCTGAACTACAACCAAGTCAGCGACTTTTTAAACAATGGCTCTGATGTGATTGAAGCAGAATTAGCCGAGCATGTTAAAACCTTGCACGATACAACTAAGGCGTTAAACAGCTTCCGTGAATTGAATAACTTGATCATGGATGACCGCCCAGATTATTACCTAACACTAGGTGATAACGGAAAAATTCAAACCATTTTAAAAGCTGACAGAAATACGGCACAAAAATTAGTTGAAGAATCGATGCTGATTGCCAACTTAGCCTGCGCCCGTTATATGGCTGATTCAGATCTAGGCCTGTTCGTTGAGCACGCTGGGTTTAGAACCGAGCGCATTGGCGACATCAAAACAATCGTTGAACAAAACAAAATTGCTTTTGAAGGTGACTTTACTCAAGCCGATGGTTACAAGGCTTTAATCAAAGCACTGCCAACCGCTGATACCGACCGACCGCTAAAAACATTATTAAGTCGTTTCTTAATTCGCAGCGAATTTACTACCGAAGCCAAGCCACATCAAGGCATGGGTTTTGACTGCTATACCACTTTTACATCTCCTATTCGTAAATATAATGATTTACTGGTTCACCGAATTCTTAAATCAAAACTGTCAGGAAAGAAAGTCCCTGAAATTACTGAAGATGTAATTAACAGCTTACAAGACCGCTTAATACAAGGCCGAAATGCTGTGTACCAAGCTGAAAACTGGTTAAAGCTTCAGTTCCTTGAGAACAGTGTTCAAACAGAATTTGAAGGTGCCATTGTTCAATTAAACCCAGGTGGTTTTACCGTTCAGCTAACCGACCTAGGTATTGATGGCTTTGTAGACTTACGCAAACAAAAGTTTGAATTTGATAAGGTGTATCTGACCCATAAAAAAGGCGATGTGAGCTATCAATTAAACCAAGCTGTAAAAGTAAGTGTTAAGAATATAGACTTAACTACTCGTAAATTAGACTTGGCAATTATATAGCGGTCATTACCTTAAATTGAATTATCGAGTGGTTTTAACCATTCGTATTTTATAATTTAATCGGCACGTTTTACGAGATTGATCTAAGGCTTTAAAGTCCGCTAAGCGGTTTTTAAAGCCTTTTTTTATGGCCCCTCCATTTTCCGATGTATTAAATAACCCCACTATTTTATTTTCATATAACGGATGCATAAACTGAACTGCACAGTTAAACCCTGAAATTAACGGATGTATATTTTCAAACTGTCGCTTACCAATAATATTTAAACTTAATATACCATCGGGTGTGAGATTAATCTGATAGGTTTTTAATAACTGGTACGCAGACCCTGATCGCTCAGGTTCACCTGTCACATGTTGAAATACGTCATCTATGATCCAATCGAACGTATCTTTTGTGCGCTTTAAAAACTCATAGGCATCACCCTGTACCACTCTGATATTGGACTCAGGTATTTTGAAATATTGTTTTGCTATCTTGATATGTTCATTATCTAAATCAACGCAAGTGATATGAGCCAGAGGAAAAAACAATCGAATCAAATGCACCAAGGTGCCGCCGCCTAACCCTAATAATAAAATATTTTTAGGTGGCACTGGCCGTAAAAAAGCAGGCAATAATAATAGATCCCAAATTGCCCCACTAATGGGATTCAGAGGGTTATATTGACTATGTAGAACACCGTTACTATATAAGCGCACCGAGTTACCCGCTGTGCGCACCTGGTATTCACAACCATCAATTTTATTGGAATAAATAACGGTCATTTAAAGTGCTTAGGTTTCTTAGGTTTTCTAACAATGCCAGCCAGTTTTTCAGCCACTTTAGATGCCGCCACCAACCCAAATGTTGCTGTTACCATGGTCGCAGCGCCTAAGCCTACCGCGCAGTCTAATTTTACACTGCCATCGGTAAAGGCCTTTTGCTTACAAATAGAACCATCTGGTTGAGGATAGTTAAGCTGTTCAGTTGAATAGACACACATCACACTATAATTACGCTGCTGGTTACGCGAAAAATTATATTCTCGCCTAAGCTCCGTTCTTACCTTGCGCGCAAGTGGGTCATTATACGTTTTGTTTAAATCCCCAATTGTAATCTGAGTCGGATCCATCTGCCCCCCTGCTGCTCCGGTGGTAATAATAGGAACCTTATTACGCTTACACCATGCAATCAGTGCGGCCTTAACCTTTACCGAATCAATGGCATCAACCACAAAATCAAACCCGGTTAAGTACTCAGATATATTATCTTTGGTTAAAAAGTCCATGATGGGAACCGCATTAATCTCAGGATTAATGGCTCTTAAACGCTCGGCCATGGCCTCTACTTTCAATTGGCCCACAGTCGCTTTATTTGTATGTATTTGGCGATTGGTATTTGTGATACAAATATCATCCATATCAAGAAGATGGATATTTTCAAAGCCAGTTCTGGCCAAGCTTTCTGCCACCCACGAACCAACCCCACCAATGCCCACAATCGCAACCTTACTGGTTCGAAAGGTTTCTAACGCTTCTGCCCCATATAAACGGGCAACTCCTGAAAATCGATCAAGATACGACACGGTCTAAATCCCCAAACTACAACATGACTAATAAACACGATGATTATAACAGTTTGTCACAAGCCTGATGACCCTAGTATCAGCTACTACACTAAAAGTGTGTGAAGTGGCCATTAATAGTAATTACTACTATAAGTGATCATTTTTCTAGGTTAATTAGGGCCATTCTGCTTTATTATTGGCAAGCACCCCTGATATAACAATAATAATTCCACTTAGATATGCAGTAATGTGGCAGGAACTATGGTAAATAATTTAATACAAGCAGGCTCACCAGCAGATTACATACTGTCTGTTTTGGGCGACCAGCCCTATCCCTCTTACGAGATTCGAAATATTGTACGGTATTTCGATGAATCTAATGTGCCTGATAGCGATGAATTACTGAAGCATATTGGAGTCACTAGACTCCAATTAAACGAAGATTTTCTGCCTGCATTTAAAGTGCTAGAAGCCTTCAAATATTGCTCTAAGAATTTCGGACCCGCAATAGGCGCTCAAATTGGCGCGACCTATCAAGTAAACGATCTAGGTGTATTTGGTTACGCCATTGCTTCAAGCCAAGATGTTGAACATGCACTTCTAATGGCTGAAAAATACAGTCCTTTAGTCGGTAATCTTTTAAAGCGTGGGGGGACCGTTAAAGATAATGTATTGGAATCAAAACTTTATAATGTTCAGAATATTGACGATGACTCTTTAGCCTTCTTTGTCACACTGGGAACCAGTGCGCGCCTACACATTGCCCGAAGCATCTTTGGAGATGACCTGTGTTTTAAAAGTGTATTTTTCACATTCACAGATGAAGAAAACCGTACCGCCTACGAAGAACTATACGACTGCGAAGTTATATTTGGTGCAGATTTTAATGGCTGGAGCCTTCATGCTCCTGACCTAAAGCGCAAACGCAAAGAAGGCAATCAAGCTGACTGCACTCAATACCTGCCTTACTGCAACGAGCTGCTTGAAACCATTAAACAAAAAGATTCCCTAGTTAATGAAATTCAACAAATACTTGTGAGTTGTGCTGGTGACTACCCTGATATTGAAATGCTGGCCAGCGCCTTTAAAGTTAGTTCTCGCACACTGCGCCGACAATTAAGTAACCTTGGTACTTCGTATCAAAAAATTCTGAATAAAGTTCGCTGCCAGCTTTCTATTGAATACCTGACCCGCACTGAAATTACCATCGATGACATCTCTAGTCTTATTGGCTTCAGTGACGTAACTAATTTTCGTCATGCTTTTAAGAAATGGGTTGGAAAAACCCCTAGCTTTTATCGTAAAACTTACCAGAATGGTTAATGTGTAACTGGCTTGAATCTGTACTAAAAATACCTATAGCCAGATATACCACAACCAACCTTTCACTGATAATTTATCCCTACAATACCTCCTACGTTAAATATACTTCATCCTCCTCAATTTCATAAAAGACATCAACTTACTTAATTCGTACAGTTAGTGTAAATCCAACTCTATTTATATTTTTAAATTTATTAAAAAATTAGTGTGCGAGAAGGTCCCTTAGTAGCTCTTCACAGTAAACGGCCAAATGTCACATGCTCAATCTTCTGCAAAAAGCTTAGTCTGTAAAGACAATAATAATACCTAAAGCAGATGGTAAAATGAAAATAAACAATCAACTTAAATTAGCAGCCGCGATTGCAGCTAGCATTGCCTTGATGGGCTGTGGCAGTGATGATGAAACATCCACAGATCATACTGACTCGGGATTTGCACTGCCTGAAAATGCAATTTATGTGTCTCCTAATGCCGAAGATGGTACAGACATTACTGAAGAATTTATAACAGCGGTTACAGATATATCTCCTGATACTGTTGTTGTATTACCTAAAGGCAACTTTTTAATTAGTTCCACCATTAATATTACAGACGCTAATGGCATAACGATTACTGGACATGGAATAAACTCAACAAAATTAGATTTCTCTACGTCTTCAGGTAATGACGGCATATTTTTTGATGGTGGTAACGGCCTCACTATTCGTGACCTAGGTGTATATGAAGTTCCTAAAAACGGCATCAAAGCCGATGGCGTAAATGGAATTCACTTCACCTACACTGCAGCTGTATGGGAAACACCTTTAGCAGCTGAAACTGCTGACACTGAAAATGGAGCCTATGGTTTGTACCCGGTTTCAAGTGAAAACGTATTGATGGAATACAACTATTCAAAAGGCTCTGCTGATGCAGGCATCTATGTTGGTCAGTCAAATAATATTGTAGTGCGACACAATATTGCTGAACATAACATTGCAGGTATTGAAATTGAAAACTCTACAATGGCAGATGTTTACAATAATGAAGCGTTTGATAACTCAGGTGGCATCTTAAGTTTTGATTTACCTGGATTACCACAAGCCTTTGGTGGCGGCGTGCGTATATTTAATAATGATACTTACGCAAACAACACCACCAACGTTGGCAAGGGTGTCGTTGGTGATGTTCCAGCAGGAACTGGAATTTTGATTCTAGCAACTAGTGATGTAGAAATTTACAACAACAACATTACTGACAACAATACTAGCGGTGTTGCAATTACCAGCTTCCTTCTGATGGACGATACGTTAAGTGGTGAAGACTATACTCAAACAATCGCTGATGGCTGGACTCCAATGGTGAAAAACATATCCATTCACGACAATACGTTTAAAAATAATAGTTCAAACCCTCCATCCGGTGGACTATTGGACGATGCTATTCAAGGCTACCAGTCACAGTTCAATGCAAGTGGTCAAGCACAGGATATGCCTGCCATTGTTTATGATGGTGTCGGCGAACTTATGTCTGATTGGTTATATCCTGAAGCTGGAGGCGCAACAGGCATGCAAGCTCTAGGTGTTACAACGGCTATTGCCTACACAACGGCAGAATTAAATTGTGTTTATGACAATGTTAACGCCAATGATGCAGAACTTGATCTTAATATTGGCTCTATGTACGGCGTAGACCCAGATGAAGAAGGTAATATTGTTGCAGCTGACCCAGAAGCTACTCTACGCTTTAGCGCAATGGGTGATGAATCAACAATTTTAAATTGTGCGACTGCCCCAACCCGATTGGCCGCTGCAACGGTAACGTTTAAAGGTGAGACATATGGTTGTGAAGCTGATGATATTGATTTGGCTGCGTGCAAACTTTAATCGCTAGATACAAATTGATGCTTTAAGTCCTAACCAAATAACTGGTTAGGACTGATGCATTAAAAGTAAATAATCTAGACCTTACAACAATTTAGCTTTTAAATATTTTATTAGGGTCTTGCCCGATCCATTAAGCATTTTTATCGAGGATAGGCTTATGAAAAAAGTTGTTAAACAAAATTTTCTGAAAATAATAACATTACTAATTACCACTGTTTTTTTATCCGCATGTGGTAGTGATACTGAAGACCTATCAGATATATGTTCCCCAAAAAATACTGAAATTAACTGGGAAGCACTACTAACAGCCAACTGTCAGAATTTATCTGATTATAATTTATTCACAGATGTTAATGATCCAACAAGTAACCCAAGAAGCCCAGGAATTCCTTACGATTTATCCACGGCCTTATTTACAGACTACGCCACAAAATATCGCTACGTATTTGTGCCTGATGGTAAAAGTGCCACTTACTCTGAATTCGAAGTCATGGACTTCCCTGTAGGAACCGTTTTAGTTAAAACATTTGCTCTTCCTGCCAATACATCTGATCGTGATGGAGCAGAAACCATCATTGAAACACGATTACTAATTAACCGGTCAGGTGGCTGGACTGCACTCCCTTACTATTGGGAATCGACCAGCAATGCATCCTATGTAGTTGCAGGTAAGACGGTTAAAGACCAAAAAATTATTCATGATAATGTAGAACTTACCTTTGACTACTTAGTGCCACAAAAAAATCAGTGCACTAAATGCCATACAGTCAATCCTATGCGACAAGGGTCTGATGATAATCGATCAAACATATTCAAGCCTATTGGACCAAAATCTCGTTATTTAAACCATGATTACGAATATGCAGAATCTACTCAGAACCAACTATTAAAATGGAAGACCGCCGGAATATTAACTGGCGCGCCAGATGATTTGAACAATATTGATACAGCTTCTGACTTTCATGATGATGTAAATATTTCAGGTCTTTCAACTCAAGAATTGAACTTAGCTGCACGCAGTTATCTAGATATCAACTGTGCTCACTGCCACCGATCAGAACTAACAATCCCTGAAGCCAACTATGAAGGCCCAGCTGGTGACAGTGGGTTACAAATGGAATTCAATCGTGATTTTGATACCGCACCGAGTAAATTTGGAGTATGTAAGCAAGCTGTCGCCAGCGGTAAAACTGAATACCCTAGAGATATTATTCCTGGTCATGCTGATAAATCATATTTACCCTTTAGAATGAATTCGTTAGACGGAACCCATAAAATGCCTGAACTTGGCCGAAGCACAGTTCATACCGAGGGTGTAGAGCTAATCAATGCGTGGATTAACGACATGACAATGGATGACTGTGGCCTTACTCTTTAAAGTGTAAACATTTATCAATCAATTCAAACCAATTCCACCAATAAAGAAGGGGCAATCAATCTGATTGCCCCTTCACATTTATGACTATCCTTAATTATTATCTATAATCATTTTATTGCACTTAAAGCGAATTTTTAAAACCGATTCATTCTGGCCTTTTTTCACTTTTTATCGCATTATCCTGCTATCAATTTGTATTAGGTTTTCTATGTTAGATCTCAATCAAATGTCTGTTTTTATTCGCGTGGTTCAGGAAGGCAGCTTTACTGGTGCAGCCAAGGCATTAGGCATACCTAAATCTCGTGTTAGCCGTATGATCACGGACCTTGAGGAAAAACTCAGTGTTCGATTATTAGAGCGTACCACCCGTGAAGTACATGCCACCGATATCGGCTTACAATACTATTCTGAATACAAACCCCTTTTCGAAGAAATTACCGACATTCATTCTCGTATCAGCGACCATCAGTCTGAACCCAGCGGTGTATTGCGCATAGCCGCCCCAGTGGGGTTTGCCATCGATATTATGGGAAAATGGATGGCTGACTTTAAAACGCTTTACCCAAAAATTGATATCGAATTAGAATTCAGTGATAACGAGTTAAACCTTGTACGTGATGGCTTTGATGCCGCCTTTGTATTTGGTCAACTGGATGATTCAAGCTTAATTGCACGAAAGTTTGACGACACAGACCCTGTATTAATTGCCACACCAAAGTTTATTAAAGAAAACGGCCCATTCACTCACCCAAGTCAATTGACTGCGATACCTTGGATTGTGACAGGTACTCGTAATGGCTACACCCATGCCAGTATTTTCATCAATAAGGCAACCGGTGAGCGCATTGAAATTCAACATGAAGATGCTGTATTGGTTAATCACCATCAAGTGGCTTTACACCATATTTTAGCCAGCCAAGGGGTATCTCTTGGGGTAACCTTATTTACCTTTGAGCATATTTACAGCGGTGAATTACAAGTGATATTGCCAGATTGGGAAGCTGTTCAAGAACCGCTTCATTTGGTCTTTCCAAGTGGGCGCCATCAAGCTAAAAAAGTTCGTGCATTCATAGACTTCTTTATGGGCAAATCACAGAACATAACAGCCATGATGGATGAGGTAGACCTACAATCTCCTGAAGATAGAGGTAAACTGATTCACGAACATTTAGAGAATGCTGTGAAAATTCAGCCTAAATAGTACTTTGCGGGATATAACAGCTTAATAAGAACTTTCACATTATAAGAACTTTCACATTTCGCCCACATTTCTTGCATAAACGCTTGTTACTATGAACGTACTAATTCATAACATACAATCAAAAAGGCATACTTATGTTTAAATCAATCTTATTTACGTTATCCATACTGTCAGTATTTAGTGTAAGCAGCTTAGTTTATGCTGAAGGTCAGTCAGGCCAAAGAAAAGGGCCTCCTGTATTTACAGAAATCGACCTAGATGGCAATGGCAGCGTGACTTTAGAGGAGTTTAAACAGCATGAAATTCCTCATGGTTCACATGAAGAAGCGTTTTCTCATATAGACAGCAATGGCGATGAAAGCATATCTGAAGACGAATTAAAAAATCATAAACCGCCTCGCCGTCAATCGGGCAACCGTTAAGATACGACGTCGTATAAAAATGTACGCTTGACTCTTAACAAGCGGTTATTAGTTTGTATTTATTACGTACAATCAATAAAAAAGGGCATATTCATATATGCCCTTTTTCTATTCAATTGAAAGTGTTTTAAAATAACTATCTGCTTATTGACGAGACAGCCAAACATCCAGCCCTTGTGCATTTAACATCACATCAGACGCTAAAATACGCCGCTGCTCTGACTCATCTAACTGGCAATCATGCTTCACAAGATCGGCTAATAAATACTTCATTAAATCATGATTAATGGCCTGCGTTCTGGCTGCTGAATCCAATGCTTTATGGGATTGTGCAATATCCACCAGTACATCCACCAATAAAATTAATCGCTTAGCCAACGGCTCAGGGTTTTCCACCATTCCAAAATGAGTTAGAAACATACGCTCAGGATTAAAGGTGACCATCCTGGTAATTGATGCTTTTAAAGCATCAGGGTCAAACTGAACCGGAGTCGTTGTTGGAAAAATAAATGGACCGTTGTGATTAGTCAGCTCTTGATAAGCCAACCCAAATGTATCACCGGTAAAAAATCCATGGCTGGCATCATCGTATATACAGAAATGATGGCGAGCATGACCCGGCGTATCAATGAAAGTGAGCACTCGTTTTCCAAGTTGAATTTTAAATTCATCATCCGCGATCAAAATACGGGATTCATCAATGGGCTTTAAGTCGCCATAAGTACGCTTAAACTCAGCCTCACCGTATACCGCTGTAGCGCCTGCTTGCAGCTTAGCGGGATCAATCATGTGCCTCGCACCTAAAGGATGTACCACTAGCTTGGCATTCGGCAATGCGTCCATTAATAAGCCCGCTCCTCCCGCATGATCCAGATGAACATGGGTAACCGCTACGTACTTTACTTGTTCTCGGGTAATTTTTTCAGATTCTAAAAATGACAAAATGAGTGGCACAGTGTCTTTAGTACCGGTTTCAATAATACAAACATCTTCACCTTGCTTCAGAACATAACACGCAGCCATGTTGTCCCGCTGAAATGCCGTATCTAATACATGAATGCCCCAACCTAAATCCACTACTGATGCCATAACTGCCTCTCAATTACTCAGTCTATATAACTATCTACTTACTATGCACAACCTGAAGCCATCTAACCAGCTTTAGCAAAACGATAAACTCGCCTATTTACCTAAGCAAACACTCGTCTTTATAGAATTTAAAGCGGAATCCCCCACACTTTTCCATAATTGGCTTTAAGCGTCCAATTACAAGCTAATTTCACTGAACATAAGCATGAAAAATGGCCTATACCTAAAGAGTACAGGGGTTTATATGCACATTTTGAAGTTATGCAGCATTGGAATAATCTGGGTAGGCTTGGCAAGCATTGGTCAAGCCGAAGATACCACCACGCCTATCGAAACCCTAACCAAAGAAATTAAAAAACAAACTGAAGCCGTTTACCATGATCGCCTTCAACAGTTATTGTCACAAAAGCGCCAGCAAATACATTTATTTTTAGAACAAACAAATAAGCAGCTCATCACACTTGCTCAATCAACAATGAGCCAAGTATCAGCGCAAGCATTCTCGGTAACCTTTCATAGCTACCTACATGAAAGAGACCCTCTAACCAACGAACTCAATACTCAACTAACAGATTTCTACCAAGACCAAAAAATAAATACCCAATACCTAGACAGTATTGGGCAAGCTATACACCTTGATTTTATTGTTAACAATCCAAACAATGAAAAAAGGCAGGCATTGAATGAAAGCGATACGGATACCAGTTACAGCCGCGCCCATAGTTTATACCACCCTATTTTTAGGGATTATTCTAATCAATTTAAGTTTTCTGATTTATATTTAGTTGACGCAAAAACAGGCCATGTAATTTATAGCGTGAATAAAGCCAGTGACTTTGCAACACCCTTGTTTAATAGCAACCTAAAATCGTCTGCATTAGCCATCACCTTTAAGCACGCACTACGTTTATCTAAAGGCCAAAGCCTATTCAGCGAATTCAGTAAATATGAAAATACCCATTCCGGATTTATGGCAACACCTGTTATGAATCAGGATACATTAGCCGCTATACTCATATTTAGAATCAGCAGTGACACCTTTAAGCCATTACTTAATAATATGGGTTTTGAAAATACGGGGGTTTATTTGTTTGATAATAACCATAACCTAATGATGAGCAATTCAAACTCCCATGACCTTGAATTCATAAATGAATTAAAAAACCACCTAAATGAAACCAGCCAGTCCAACAGCAATCAATACAGCTCCAGCCAAACAGGTGATCAGTTAAACACCTTAAACGTAGGTGATACCGAATACCTAATTGACAATCAACCCATCCAATTATATGGATTAAAGTGGCGCATTGTCACATCTATTAATAACGAATTAGCCAAACCTATTCTGAATGCACAGCAGTTCATAAAAGAAGAGCCTATCGCTAAAACAGGTTTAGAGGCCATAAACATTAATGGCTACGTCATACTTTATATCACTCTATTCATCCTTAGCTTACTTGCCTTAATCATATTTATTATTAATGGTCTAAATAAAACAAAGTTAGAAAAAGGCACATCTACTATCGACTTCATAAAATCATTAAATGTAAAAGAAATTGAACGTCAGGCGCAGCCAATACTGGTACAACCAAGTGCCCTATCAAAAGCCATAGAAGATATAAGAAAGGTAATCTATACAAGTATAGAATCAGAAAACATAATAAAGTCAGACACATTAAAAATTTCTGAAATACTTAAACAAGAAAATGTGAACGCTAAATCATTTGAAGACAACCTATCGAACCTCAAGCAGTCTATCGAAAGTAAAATTTATGATTCAAACCATACCAACAATGCGTCAACCCCTGACAATATAGAAATAATGTCTAACGAATCAATAAAAAACAGTAGTGATATATTTAATCAGCAACATCAAAAAATAGACAAACTAACAGAAGTATTAAATCACACAGAAGAAACCGTATCTGATGTGGCATCAGGTACAGATAACATCATTACCGCATTAGAAGTCATTCAAAGCATTGCCGAACAAACTAATTTATTAGCCCTTAATGCTGCGATTGAAGCCGCCCGTGCAGGCGAGCAAGGTAGAGGGTTTGCTGTGGTGGCCGACGAAGTACGGACACTTGCTACGCGCACTCAAAAAAGCACTGAAGATATCAAAACGATAATCGAAAAATTAAAAGGCGACTCTGAAAAATCAGTAAAATCACTGGCGCAAGCGAATGGACTTATTGCAGACAATAGAGGCATCACCGAAAAAGTAGAAGAGATCTTTGGCAACATTAGAAAAACATCTGAAATTCTGACCAGTAACTTATCGAACAAAAATGATAACGGAAGCGATAACGCTCTAGAATCAATTATTTCAGATATTAACGATTTACAAAACGTTTATAGTAATCAAAGAAACTGGGTGAATAATTTAGACGAAATACAAAAAAACATAACAGAAACCAGTGACGTTGTTATGTCTCATTTAAAACGACTGGACAATTAAACTGCCCAATCAAGCTATTTTGCAATCGCTCTTAATATATTACTGCCACTAATCACACCGCACATCAAACCATTCTTTGTAACAAAAATACGCCTTATGCCATTTTGCAGCATGACATAAGCCACTTCTTGAAGATTTGAAGCTACATCAATTTGAACCACTTTTTCGGTCATCACCTGGTTAACCGTACAATTCTCATCGGCTTTACTCAGCATTTGTTCTTGCAGTGCCACATCGTATTCCAAGCCAACAAATTCATCATAAACCTGTTTAAGTAACCGGCCCTTCTCTTCTGTTGTATTACTTTCAAACCGCACAACATCCGATTGTGTTACTACACCCACTAATGAGTGATCACTTGCAATGACAGGCGCACCACTGATTTTATTTTTAATTAAAAATTCAGACAGACGTTTAATTGACCAACCTTCATAGGCCATTAATACCTCTTTAGTCATAATGTCACCTGCGGTCAAATCGGTTTTCATTGCCTACTCCGTTTATCTTAAACATCTGAATTAGTATTCAGTTTTATGCCGTGATTAGCGCCTGCATTTCACCAGAATCAATCAGCTTACCCACCTCGTGACTTCCGCCAACCAATGTGCCATTTACAAAAACCATAGGAAAGGTCGGCCAGCCACTCCACATCTTAATGGCTAATCTAGGCTTCCAATCTTTTAAATAGCTGCCGTATTCAAGGTATTTAAAATGAATACCTGCATCGTTCAGCTTTTTGTTTACCGACTTACACACAGGATTCTGACGCATACCAACCACTAAAACGACATTATTATCCACCGCTTCAATCACCTCTTCTACAACTGATTGATGCCCACCGCCTACTTTAGATTGAATACTTACATGAATGTGATCTGATGATAAAAGCAAACGTGTCATTATTAGAAACCTGTGTAAGTTAGTATGATATAAAAATCATTTATCGCTAAAGTAAATATCAGCATAGTATGCCACTGCACTCAAATGGCTGTTATCAGTATCGGTCATTAGCGCGACAGCATCGAGATAACGATAAGCCTCTTCATTCGCTTTATCTGACCCCTTATCTCCAAACTGCGCAATCATATCTTGATAAACATTACGCTTTTCATTAGCCCATTCTTTAATGCTGCTATTCACACCTTTAACTGCAAGCATTTTTGCATTTTCGCCTACAAATGCGTTATTCCATTGCGAACCTTTAGCCTGATTGCTCGACCATACATAATTTAAAGCTAGGGTATTCCAAATTCTCCAGCCACCACTTTTTACAACGTACACTCTGGCTGAGTAATCATCACCATCTTTAATGGTTTCATCTATATTTGGTAATGCGTTATCAATTTTCCACGACCAATTTAAAAAAGGTGTTTTGAAAAGGTCTATCACTTTCTCTTTCGCTAGTCCCGATGCAGTATCTGAACTCTGCGCTTTTAATACTCGTTTATCACCATCATCAACTATGGTGTACTGAGTATCACCAACAAAAGACTTTGCCTTCCAATTTTCAATTTTATCCGTTGAAAAATCACCAATAATATTCTTTATTCCATTAGCACTTTTAAATTCAGATTCGCTAGGAAAATCACTATCCTCTTGAGCCATTGAAAAACTGGCTAAACAAAATAATGAAACATAAGTGAGGGTTTTATATATTTTCTTTGAAGGGAACATCATTCAGCCCATTAGATAAGGTTATTTCAAAGCCAAGCGAACTTGACAGTATAAAGATTAAATTGATTTACTTTGCGAGTAGGTGTTTTAAATCGTCTAACTTATTTTGACACTTTGGATCTTGTTCTATCAGCATAATCTTTAAATCATCTAAAGTAAGCACTATTTCATCTTGCTCGTAAAACAAACCTTTTAACGTTGATGTAATATGCAACGCAGCTTCAAAATCATTTTCTTTTATTAGATTTTCTAAACGACTAATCATGAAACATCCCTTCGATCGCTATTCTGTAATCCTTATTTGAGAGTCAACCCACATAAGTAATTGCCAAATTGACATTATTAATACGATAAATCAACGAGTTCGTGATACATAATTTAAGTGATGAGCCATTAACTTATATAACGAGACATTACCAGCCACACATGGTTCATAAATTATCACTAAAGTATGAGTATTAATTGGGACGTTTACATTAATTAAAGCTTAATCAACTTAAGTAGCAGGCAAAAAAATCCCGTTACCATAAATGATAACGGGATAATTTTATCGTGTTAATGAGTTAGAATCAGTTTGCACCTAAAATCAATTCTCTAAAAAATTTCACCACATCAACATAGTCATCCACTTTAATTTGCTCATTTAAGCCGTGCATACGCTCTAACGTATCTGGGCTGAATCGATTAAAAGCAAATCGATATATACTATCGCTTAATCCTTCATAATGTTTTGCATCGGTGCCTGCCATCGTAAGATAAGGTGTCACTATTAAGTTTTCATCTTGTGTTACTCGATGAATCGCATCTTTTATTTGAGAGAAATTCTCATTATCACTAACCGAAACAGAGGATGGATTTCCAAAAAAACCACCTACCATAGTCACGTCTATCGCTTCATTTTTAATAATAGACTTAACATGAGCCAATACAGTATCACCTGTTTCACCTGGCATAATTCTAAAGTTAATCACCGCCGACGCTTCGCTTGGCAATATATTATCTTTACTGGAACCCCTTGCCATGGTGACAGCCGTTGTAGTTCGAATACTGGCGTTAGTGGTTTTAGAGCCGCTCAAAATTTTCTCAACTAAAGGCTCAGTTATCCACATATTAGCAAACACCGCCTTTTCTAAGCTGCCCATTGCTGGCCCAATATTTTCAAACATTTTTCGGCTGTAGGCCATGTTGGCTGGAAAAGGTGCTGATTCTAAATCCACCAGCGCCTGTGCAATCACACCTAAAGCAGTGTGCTTAGGAGGCATAGAGCTGTGACCACCCACATCCATGGCTTTAAGTTGCAAGCTTACATATCCTTTTTCTGCAATGCCTACCAAGGCAACAGGGCGCTCTACACCAGGAATAATACCGTCGCCTACAATTGATCCGCCTTCATCTAAAATAAACTCAAAACTTAATTTTCGGTTACGCAAGGTTTCTGCTATTTGTTTCGCACCTTCATTGCCGCCAATTTCTTCATCGTGACCAAACGCTAAGTACACATCACGCTTTGGCTTAAAACCTTTAGACAATAAGTTTTCAGTGGCTTCTAAAATACCCAATACGCCCGATTTAATATCCACAGCACCACGACCCCAAATAATGTCATCGCTGATAGCGCCACTAAACGGTGCGTGCACCCAACGATCACGAGATTCTGAATCAACAGGCACCACATCTTGGTGAGACATTAGCATCATAGGTTTAAGCGATGAATCAGAGCCTTTCCAGCGATACAGTAAAGACAGCTCGCTGATCATTTCTAACTCTAACGCTTGATGTGTCTTCGGGTAACTTTGCTTTAAAAATGCGTGAAAATCTTTAAACACCTGATCGTCTTTTTTATCAGGGTCCATATGACTGATGGTGGCAAACTGTATGCCCTTAGATAATCGAGCAGCCACCGCTTGCCTATCTACCTCAGAGCCATCCAATAATGGCTTAAGATCCACTTTTTCAGCATTGAACGTAAGTACATTCACAATAAACACTGCAACAAATAGCATAAATGCCGCAGCCAGCCCCTTTAGAACCATCATATATTCACCTGTTATTATTTTTTTAAAAAACATCTGCACTTAAATGAGAGACTAATGTGCAAGATTAGACCTTAAATGAATAGATGAAATAAGGCCACACATCATAAATCCCCTATGTACAGGCATAAAAAAGGGGCTTAAGCCCCTCTTTTTTTTATGGTATTTCAAATATGTTATGGCACCCGCTATTAATACAGGCAAAGAAAATTAAGACATCAAAGAATCAAAAGGCTCAATCATCACAGTTTCGCCTGCTTGCACTCGGCCTCGGCTTTGCTCAAGAACAATATAACAATTAGCCAAACTCATAGACCTTAAAATACCAGACCCCTGAGCACCTGTATTACTCACCATTAATTGACCATCTTCTGTCATGGAATACACCCCTCGCTGAAAGTCAGTACGACCAGGGCTTTTTTTAATCGTGTCAGTAACAATTGCAGGCAAGCGTAAAGCAGGTCGTGATACCTCGCCTGACAGCTTTCTAAGCATGGGCACACCCAATTGGTGTAACGTAACCAGAGCACTCACCGGATTGCCCGGCAGGCCAATAAAATAGCTGTTAGGCAGCTGCCCAAATGCAAATGGTTTACCCGGCTTAATGGCCAGCTTCCAAAAATCCACTCGGCCCAGCTCTTCTAATACGGTTTTGGTGTAATCGGCTTCCCCTACCGATACACCGCCAGATGTAATCACAACATCGGCTACTTGATCTGCCTCGGTAAAGGCTTTACGCAAAGCATCTAAATCATCAGGAATAATGCCAAAATTGATTAGGTTCACACCAAATTTTTCTAATAACGCACTAACTGTATAGCCGTTACTTTCGTAAAACTGCCCTTCTTCTAAAGGTTCACCCGGATTCTTTAACTCATCCCCAGTGCTCATAATAGCCACGGTTACTGTCTCGTACACCGAAACTTGATTACAGCCTAAGCTGGCCAGCAACCCTATATCCGCAGGAGTTAGCCGTCGGCCAGTGGTTAATATCTCTTGGCCAACCTTAATGTCTTCTCCTGCACGGCGAATGTTTTCACCTGCTCTAGGGACTTGGCTCACCGCTATCTGTGCTTCTGTTTCAGACTGATCTGATTCAATCACCGTTACGTTTTCTTGCATCACCACAGCATCACAACCTGCAGGAACTTGCCCGCCGGTCATAATGCGTGCACATTCGCCCGTTCTAATTTCGCCGCTATATGGGTGGCCTGCAAACACCTTAGCTACCTGCTTTAATGGTAACCCTTCAATGGCATCTGCAATTTTAAGTGCATAACCATCCATTGCACTGTTATCGGCTGGGGGGATATTCAAGTCGCTGGCCACATTCTTAGCCAGTACCAATCCGCATGCGTCTTTAAGCGATACATTCTTAATGCGATCACTGGCAGTAATACCTGCAAGTAATTGTTCTAATGCATCGTCTAACGGGGTAAGTCCTGGTGCGCTACAGCAATCGACCATAAAAATTTCTGCCTAACTCTCTTAAATGTTGTGCCTACAAAAAATAATAATGACTAGCCGTCAGGGTCTAAATTCAATTCATTCACCACCCAAACAGCGGCTTCAACACGGCTACGTAAATTCATTTTTTTCAAAAGGTGTTTAACGTGTACCTTAACTGTTCCATCGCTAATATCCAATGCTCTAGCAATTAACTTATTACTCAGCCCTTTGGCAATCAGCTTTAATACCTCTAGCTCACGAGCGGTTAGGCTTTCAAGTGTATTATTCACTTTCTTTTCAGGGCGACGCAATGCACTGGCCAACACCTCAACCAAGTGATCACTGATTATCATTTCACCTGATGCTGCTTGCTTAATTTTAGCGACAATTTCTTTGGGCTGTATATCTTTCAATAAAAAACCATCAGCGCCATTTGTAATCACCGACACCACGTCTTCATCGTTATCACTTACAGTGAGCATCATGATACGCGACGATATGCCTTTTTCACGCATGGCTTTAAGAGTTTCCATGCCATTCATACCTTGTATATTCAAATCTAAAATAATTAGATCGGGTTCTGAATCTTCAACCAAATTCAAAGCATCTTGACCATTATTAGCTTCTGCCACTAACTCCAAATCATCTTCTAATTCGATTAGCTGCCGTAATCCTTGTCTTAATAATGGGTGATCGTCAACAATCATTAATGTCGTGCGGTCTGTCATGGCTCATCCCTCAAATTCTTTGAAATTTGTCCTCTAGCTAAGAGCCTGTTCCAGTCTGTCTCACGCCTGCTTGATATGCATCAACCTTTACTCGGTTATCCTTATATTAGAGCGAATCATGCATAAGCAATATGAGTACTTACCAGAAAATACTTTTCAAGGGGATTTTTTGTAAAACTTATGAGGCTAAATGAATTAAAAGAAAAAACGATTAATCATTTTTATCTTTACTCACAGCTGAACATTACTAGCCTTATAAGACACACGCTGAGTGCTAATAAAACGGCTATTTATGATAACCATTATGAATAGTTAGCCATGACTGACAGAAAAAAGTGACATGTGATAAAGCAAAAGATGGCGGCGACATTTATGATAGGAGTGAATGGCTCTGATTTTGGTGCCCACCAAGGCCATAAACTCTTTCACCTCTCAGCCTAACCCAGCCAACTAAAGATAGACTGTTTATTTAAACTGTTAACGATTTAACAGTTCAGCATTTGTTGGGTATGTTTCAAGCAGATTAACCAATTCCTTCACGCCCTCTTCTGGCTCAAGACTGGTTAATTCTCTGCGTAAAGCGGTTGTATTTTTAATGTCTTTCGAATTAAAAAGAAGCTCTTCACGGCGTGTACTACTTTTAGCAATATCCAATGCCGGAAAAATCCGTTGATTGGCAATATCTCGTGACAATACAATTTCCATATTACCAGTGCCCTTGAACTCTTCAAATATCACTTGATCCATGCGGCTACCTGTATCGACCAGTATGGTCGCAAGAATCGTAAGCGAGCCGCCATTTTCAATTTTTCTCGCGGCACCAAACAGCTTTCGTGGTATTTCCATGGCTCTCGCATCAACCCCACCCGACATAGTTCGGCCACTGCTTTTTCCACCGGCGTTATGTACCCGAGCAAGCCGTGTAAGCGAATCAATCACAATCATGACATCATGACCTTCACCCGCTTGTTTACGGGCAATGTTAAGAAGGTTATCCGCTACACGTATATGATGGGCATAGCTTTCATCTGAAGAAGATGCATGCACATCTGCAGGTACACTGCGTTTAAAATCAGTCACTTCTTCAGGGCGTTCATCAATGAGTAGCGCATAAAGCTTAATGTCGGGGTAAGCTTTGCCCACTGCCTGGCAAATATGTTTCAAGATAGTACTTTTACCCGAACCTGGCGGCGCCACAATTAAACCTCGCTGCCCCATTCCAATCGGTGTCAGTAAATCGATTGCTCGAGCACTGAACTCATCTGAACCTGACTCTAAGCGAATGCACTCAAAAGGATTAATGGCAACGCCATTTGCAAAGCTTTTTAGTGGATCATCAGGCGTAGTATCTTTCACTATTTGTTTAACAGGCTTAATGACCTTGGTTCTTTTCACCTTCAGAGATAATGTTTTTCTTGTCATGATATTGATTTTAGCTCTAGGTAATTACGTTTCTTACGTGTTTATAGCAACCAAGCAAGGCTCACGCCTAAAAATCATGCTTAATCGATACTTGTTTTATTACAGTACAACCTACTAAATCTGACCAAGGTTAATAATCAACAACAAAATGAAAATAGGTCGGTTTTAACTTTTCGTACAATCAGACTGTGCTTTTCTTCAAATTTGTTTTCTCACGGCTTAGCGTCAGAATTTTATATCCACCCCACGCCATAATCGCAGCCCCTGCCGCTAAAAAAGAATTAACGATTGAAGGGTCATTTAACATAGGAGTGAACGCATCACCGTTTGCACCAAACTTGCCATATAAACCAAGACCAAACAAGATAGACCCAGGTGCATCCATGATACTTACCTTAAGTATTTCTTTATCGATCTCTTTGATGCGCTTTTCATTGTTCATAGTTTACTTTCTGATATTTATACTTAATTATTTTATAGTCCAATATTAAAAGACTCTAGCCACTCGATTCTACCCTGCCATCACGGTAAAAAGAATAGCCCATCGCTATACAGGAACGAACTGCCTGCTATCCATTTACGATCTAAGAAAACGGCACAATGGATACCCGCGTTCGCGAGTATGACGGGGTAGACTTCACAGCTTTCCACTAATGGTTATCCGCCTTCGCGAGTAGGACGGATAAGGGTTAGCCTTACTCAAGACAGAATCCCAACACCCTCGTCATACCAGAAGCGAGAAACGAGCTATCTGGTATTCATTTCTAATTTATGAAACCCGCCCAATGGATACCCGCGTTCGCGAGCATGACGGGATAGACTTCACAGCTATCCACGGATTAGTCTTAACAACGTCCCCCTCGTCATACCAGAAGCGAGGAACGAGCTATCTGGTATCCATTTTTAATTTATGAAAACGGCCCAATGGATACCCGCATTCGCGAGTATGACGGGATAGACTTCACAGCTATCCACGGATTAATCTGAACAACACCCTCGTCATACCAGAAGTGAGGAACGAGCTATCTGGTATCCATTTTTAATTTATGAAAACCGCACAATGGATACCCGCATTAGCGAGTATGACGGGTTAACTTTTGATATTAGCTTAACCCACACTACTTAAAGCAGTTTTATACCCGCTTTAGTAGCACGTGCCTGATGCAGCTTTTTATAGCTTTCAATCAATCTTAAGTGCTTGTCTAGCCCTTCAAGTTTCATACTGGTTTTGGTCAAACCGTGAAACTTCACGTCGCCATTTACTGATCCGACCACATTGTCCATCACGTCTTTACCAAACATTCTTGTAAAGTTATTAATGTAATCATCCAGCTCTAGTTCTTCAACTAACGTCACTTCAAGTACGGCGTTCATGGCTTGGTAGAATAATCCGCGCTCTACCGTGTTGTCGTTAAACTGTAAAAAGGTTTCAACCAATTCAATGGCTTCTTCTAATTCACCTAACGCCAAATGAATCAGAATTTTCAGCTCAAGAATCGTTAACTGACCCCAAACCGTGTTTTCATCAAATTCAATGCCAATCAGCGTGATAATGTCGGTGTAGTCATCAAGCTGCCCTTCTTCAAAGCGCTCAAGCAAGTTGGCCAAAGCATCATCATCAAGAGCATGCAGGTTTAAAATATCTTCGCGGTAGTTAAGGGCCTTGTTAGTATTGTCCCAAATCAAATCTTCTACTGGGTACACTTCTGAATAATCCGGTACAAGAATACGACACGCCGAACCAATATCTGAAAACTCAGCTATGTAAGCTTCTTTTCCAAGGCTTTCTAAAATACCAAACAAAAGATCCGATTCTTCTTCGTTAGTGCCAGAGAAATCCCACTCGCTGAATTCAAAATCTTGTTTGCCACTAAAGAAATGCCAAGAGATCACACCGGTAGAATCAATAAAGTGCTCTACAAAGTTTTCAGGCTCGGCCACCGCCATGCTGCTAAACGTAGGCTTAGGCACATCGTTTAGCCCTTCAAAACTGCGGCCCTGTAATAACTCGGTCAGGCTGCGCTCTAACGCGGCTTCAAAACTTGGGTGCGCACCAAACGACGCAAACACTCCGCCGGTTTTAGGATTCATCAAGGTCACACACATTACAGGAAACTGACCACCCAATGATGCGTCTTTTACCAAAATAGGAAAGCCCTGCGCTTCTAGTGCTTTAATGCCTTCTACAATGCTTGGGTATTTATTAATAATGTCTTGCGGCACATCGGGCAAGATAATTTCTTGCTCAATGATTTGTCGTTTCACCGCACGTTCAAAAATCTCAGACAGACACTGAACCTTGGCTTCATTAAAGTTATTGCCCGCGCTCATACCGTTACTTAGGTATAAGTTTTCAATCAAGTTAGACGGAAAATAAACCGTCTCGCCATCAGATTGGCGTACGTAAGGAATCGAGCAAATACCGCGCTCACTGTTACCCGAATTCGTATCAATTAGGTGTGAGCCGCGAAGCTCGCCTTCTGGATCAAAAATTTCACGGGTGTATTCATCTAAAATACCCGCTGGTAAAGCATCGTCTGCGTCTGGCTTAAACCATTTTTCATTTGGGTAATGCACAAACGGGCTGTTAGCAATGTCTAGCCCAAGAAACTGATCGTTGTAAAAGAAGTTACAGTTCAAGCGTTCAATGAACTCACCCAGTGCAGAACACAGTGCGCTTTCTTTGCTGGCGCCCTTACCGTTGGTAAAACACATGGGGCTGGCCGCATCACGAATATGCAATGACCACACGTTAGGCACAATATTGCGCCAAGACGAAATCTCAATTTTCATACCCAGATCAGCCAAAATACCGCTCATATTGGCAATGGTTTTTTCTAGAGGTAAATCTTTACCCAAGATAAAGGTCTCTGCGCCTTTATCTGTTTCGCCCATTAACATGGCTTGCGAATCGGCTTCTAAGCTTTTAACCGCTTCAATCTTAAATTCAGGGCCGGATTGCACCACCTTTTTCACAGTACAACGTTCAATAGAACGCAAAATACCAGTACGGTCTTTATCTGAAATACTGTCTGGTAGCTCTACCTGAATTTGAAAGATCTGGTTGTAACGGTCTTCAGGATCAACAATGTTGTTTTGCGACAATCTAATTTCATCCGTCGAAATATCTCGTGCAGCACAATACACCTTCACAAAGTAAGCCGCGCACAAAGCTGACGACGCTAAAAAGTAATCAAATGGGCCTGGGGCCGATGCATCGCCTTTATACCGAATAGGCTGATCCGCGATAACCGTATAATCATCAAACTTAGCTTCAAGCCTAAGATTGTCCAGAAAGTTAACTTTGATTTCCATTGAATACGTTCCACAGTAGAGCCGTGCATAGCCAGCCTTAACCCCTGTGTTTACAAGGCTTAAGTGCCGCTATCAGCGATATTGAATTTAATTGCGGGGGATTATCGGGTTTTTCGCGTCAATAGTCTTGATAAGTTATGTAAATGGGTAAAAAACGTGTATTTAGCCAGAGAATACTGTGTATGAATAGGGCCATCACCAGCCTCTAATGACCGTCAATGGCCAGCTACAATCACTGAAGCCTTTGATTCCACTTACCATCGTTATCGTTACGGCACGCCTCTTCTGAATCAAAGCTCACATGCTTTTCAATGTCTTTTAATTGAATACCCATAGCTCCCAAATATTGATTAATGAGACCACATAAGTAATCGCTTTTACCTTCATTCAAAGCACTCGATAAATCACTGCATGTTTCAAATACACAAACAACCGACAGGGAATTAGGAAAATCGCTGTAGTTTACAAAATGCGTTAGCCATTGAAAGCCATCCACATTATCAAGTGCGACTTCGCAGACTTCTGTCAGGGCTTCACGGATGGCGTTATCGGTTTTTTTATCTGATTTTTTCATTTGGTTTCGTGTTTAACGCTTGTGAAAAGGTTAGCCTTGTGGCGAAGCCACGCTTTTAGTTGTCCCGCATGCCAAATTTGTTATAACAAATTCCTGTATAGCGAATTATTTATTTATATCAAAATCTTTATCAAGCACCCCTGATTCTTTTAACACTTTTTCAAGCTTATATACTCGATAAAATGCAGACAACCCAAATATCATACCGATAATTCCTATCGCTTCCATGTTCGTGTATTTCCTTATTTAATTAGGTTGTAATGCCTGCCACAGAGATGAGTTAAACTGGCGTTTTTTGTGCGGCTCCATACACAAAAAGTGACAGTTTGACGAGTCCGTTGCTGGCACTTGTTAGCCATTTCCTGATTTATATGCATCAAACACTGCTCTTAATTCAGAGAACGGTATAAGGCCAATTTCCTGAGGATTTTCTGGAAGCTTTTGGTGATCAATGTATCTTATTCCAGTTACAACATCATACTCACCTATTGCGGTATCAAGAAGGATATATGAACCAGATACAAATAGATTTTTTTCTTCTTCAGTAAACTCAGGGTGATAAATTATTAAATCAAAATAGCCATCTTTCACTCTGTAGTAAATCCATAGCTTCGCTGGAGACAAGTCTTTACCAGCATATTCCAAGTCCATCTCAGCGTAATCATTCATTCTTGGCCGGAATGCAATAACTTCCCACCGTTTCATCTTAGGAGCAGCTGAAGCGAGTTTTTCAACAGAAGATAAATTTTCTTTTAAACCGTCAGCACTAATTATGAATTCTCTTTTACCATCTTTAACCGTAGAAAATTCAAATACCACATCGTTTTTATATGCATTTAACTTTGCAGATATTTCATCAAAAATTGATTCTTGATCCTTTTCAAATTCGAAAATTTTATCTTCATTCTTCAGAAACCAAGTCCAAAATTGATCTTCTTTACTTTCCTTTGCAAATATTCCCACGGACAAACAACTCAATAGTGTAAAAATGATTAATTTTTTCATAATGTCCATATAATTTAAACGATATACATAACTTTCAATAGTGGCTAACGC
>JAWUVN010000008.1:0-53211 GCA_034112345.1 Bermanella sp.
TTTCTCTCAGCAATAACAGGTTCGTATTGCTTTGGTAAATGCTTCGCTTGCTCATCACTAAAAGCGATGCCGAGTTCAAAGTCAGTGGATAACTCCACCTCAACCGGGTTCATACAGCGCTGACATGTCATGCGTACTTGAGCTTGACAATGACCACTTAACAAAGGAATCCCTTGTTCATCGCGGCCAAATTGGATTTCAACTTGAGACTGACCTCTATCGTCTTGCAGAAAGTCTTGTAGACGATCTAATTCGGACACAGCAATTGACCCACTGTAAACAGTGTTTTGATCAACGCTTTTAAGAGTATCAACTCGTACTGGAAATAAACCTTGGTTCATAGTGCGCGGAATTATACGCATACCCTTCCCGATGTCAAAGCCAAAATCGCTATTTCTCTAGTAAAATCAGCGACTAACATCTATTTAAGCTGTATTCCGCTTGCATTCAACCCCAACGCTGTCGACAAACCCTTACCCACACTAACGCCTAAACGACCAATCAAGCTCTCAAACGGCGAGGGCTTAGGTGTAAAATCAACAATTTCTTCTGCACCAACTAACTCTCGAGCCACGTAACTTGAACTACCCAAACCATCAATTAAACCCAACTCTAAAGCCTGCTCACCCGTCCAGACCAATCCACTAAATAACTTAGGGTCATTAGCAAGGCGATCTCCACGACCTGCCTTTACCTGCTCTATGAATTGATTATGCGTAGTCGTTAACACACCCTGCCAAAATACCTTTTCCTCTTTATTTAGAGGCGTGAACGGATCTAAGAAGCCCTTATGCTCACCAGAAGTAAACTGGCGACGCTCAACCCCAAGCTTCTCCATAGCACCAACAAACCCAAAACCAGATCCAACAACACCAATAGATCCAACTAAACTTGCCTTATCTGCATATATTTCATCTGCTGCTGCTGCAATATAGTAAGCACCGGATGCACCTAAATCAGAAATAACCGCATAAACAGGGATATCTGGGTGCAACGACCTTAATCTTTTAATCTCATCGTAAACATAACCCGACTGAACTGGGCTACCACCAGGACTATTTATTCGAAGCACCACGGCCTTAGCGCCCTCAGCATCAAAAGCATTACGCAACCCAGATACAATCAAATCAGCCGACGCCTCCTCTCCAGCGGCAATCACCCCTCTCACTTCAACCAAGGCGGTAAACGTACCATCCGACTCAACCTTACCTAAACTCAATCCAGATGGACGCAACACCATTACAGCAATAAACAAATACACGAAAGTTAATAACTTAAAAAAGATCCCCCATCTACGAGCGCTTTTTTGCTCAGAGTTAATACTACCGACCATTTTCTCTATTAACTTCCACTCTTTTTCAGAGCTTGGCTTTTGCGGATCTTCGTACATATTATTCCTTCAAATTCCTATGTTAAATATTATTTTCAGTGCGGCTTAATTTATTTAAGCAACCAATCATTCAGCTCTTTAAGATTATGCACCATATGAATAGGCCCACTCGACTCCAACTTATCCTGCGTGTGCGCACCATGAGTAATACCGACACTATCTACACCCGCCGCCTTAGCCATATCCAAATCAAAAGTTGTATCACCCACCATCAACATCGCATCAGGCTCAACCCCAAGCGAATCTAATAACTCCTCCAGCATTAGTGGATGAGGTTTAGATTTAGTTTCATCTGCACAGCGGCTATCTCGAAATAAATGCCCTGCTTTCAAACCCCTAAACGCACGATCCAAACCAGAACGACTTTTACCTGTTGCCACTGCCAAAACTAAATCAGCTTTAAGTAAATCACCTAATAACATCTCAGCATGCTCAAAGAAACCCATCGCCGGACGCGCTTCATTCATATAATGCTTATTATAAAGTACGCGCATATTAGCAACCTGGTCATCACCCACACTCAACTCAGGCCACAACTGACAAATTGCCTCAGGCAAACCCAAGCCAATGATTTGTTTAACATCAAAATCACTCAACCCCTTCATTCCGGCTTCACGAGCAGCCAACTGCATAGATTCTACGATTCGCCCCGTTGAATCAACAAGCGTCCCGTCCCAATCAAAAACTATTGCTTGATACTTCATTAATATACATTCACACCTGAATTAAAGATTAATTAATTGCTACAAGACCATTTAGAAAGTCAGTATAAGCACTATCTAAAGGCGCTTCTATCAACATATTTTCATCTGTCTGAGGATGTTTAAATCGTAACGACTGAGCATGCAAAAACATTCTTTTAGCACCCTGCTTTTTTGAAGCCTTTAACTGCTCATCAGAGGCATACTTATCATCCCCCACTATAGAGTGACCACTAAACTGACAATGCACTCGTATCTGATGGGTTCGCCCCGTCACTGGCTCAGCATTTAGAAGGGTATAATCCTGATAGCGCCTCTCCAATGAATAACGAGTATGACAAGGTTTCCCCTCTTGAGAGGTTTTCACCACTCTTTCACCGGATTTAAGCTCATTTTTAATTAATGGAGCAGTCACATCTTTAAGATGCTTGGACCACGCACCATAAACCAAAGCTAAATAACGTTTTTTCATTCCAGTTTTTTTCTGCAGCATATGATGCAAGGCAACAAGTGTCGTACGTTTTTTGGCCACTAAAATAACCCCTGATGTATCCCTATCCAAGCGATGCACCAATTCTAAACGCTTACACAATGGCCTAATCACTCTAAGCGCCTCGATCAACCCTAAACTAATACCACTACCACCATGAACAGCCATACCTCTGGGCTTATTTACAGCAATTAGAAATTCATCCTCAAAAATGATCGATTTTTCAATATCCGACGCCATTCTGTCTGGAACATTAGCCGGCTCAGAAGCATCCTTAACCCTAACAGGAGGAATTCGAACAACATCTCCAAGGCAAATTTTATAGTCAGGCTTGCTTCGACCCTTATTAACACGCACTTCACCCTTTCTAATAACTCGATACACAAGAGACCTAGGAGCCCCCTTCATGCGCGACATAAGGAAATTATCCAGCCTTTGGCCAATATAATCCTCTGTTACTTCTTCAAAAATCACGGCACGTTTAGGATTTTCAGTCATATAAAACTCATAGTTAAGAAAAAGCAGTTTGACGCACTGCTAATATTTGCTATATTCAGCAGTTCCGGATGCGCCTAGGGTCATTAACCCTGAACAACAATGGGCTCGGATAATAACGTAAGTTAGGAAGTGTAAATAGATACTTCCCAAAAAATTGGTATTTGCCGGCAAAAAAGACCGTCAAATTATAAAAATGATACGTTCTGATGAAGCAAGGGGCTCTTGCTATATCAGCTTATGTTTCGTGTTGGTGTTAGGCGATTAAAGAACAAGCCACTAAAACACCCCTGTGTGGAATGCAGTCATTCCTATTATCGGTATAAAAGATCCACACAAAGCACGCATAAATATTTTGATTCGCTCAGCCCTTGTGTTCTAGAACGCATAAATATGAGCTTTACATGAAAAGAATGTTAATCAACGCGACGCAGCAAGAAGAGCTGCGCGTTGCGCTTGTCGATGGACAGCGCCTGTACGATTTAGATATCGAACCAACAACTCGCCAACAAAAGAAAGCAAACATCTATAAGGGTAAAATAACCCGCATAGAGCCAAGTTTAGAAGCAGCTTTTGTAGATTTTGGCGCTGAACGCCACGGTTTTCTTCCTCTAAAAGAAATCTCTCGCGAATATTTCAAAACTTCTGTATCTGGCCGCCCTAACATCAAAGATGTTATTGAAGAAGGCCAAGAAGTTATTGTTCAAGTAGATAAAGAAGAACGCGGAAACAAAGGCGCAGCACTGACGACAATGATCAGCCTAGCTGGCCGCTATTTGGTAGTCATGCCAAATAATGCCCGCGCTGGTGGTATTTCTCGCAGAATTGAAGGCGACGAACGCAATCAAATACGCGATGCAATGCGTGATGTTAAAGTTCAAAACAACATGGGTGTTATTGTTCGAACTGCTGGTATTGGCCGCGAATCACAGGATCTGCAATGGGATCTTGATTACCTATGCCTACTTTGGGACTCAATCAAAGGTGCAAGCGAATCACGTAAAGCACCATGCCTACTACTACAAGAAAGTAATGTTGTAATTCGAGCTATTCGCGACTACCTTCGCGAAGACATTGGCGAAGTACTGATAGATGACAAAGCTGTATACGAAGAAGCTCTTAGCTTTGTTCAGCATGTAATGCCTCAGTTCGAAACTAAAATCAGACTTTATCAAGACACAACACCACTATTTAGTCGCTATCAAATTGAAGCTCAGATCGAAACAGCATTTCAGCGTGAGGTTAAACTTCCCTCTGGCGGCTCTATTGTAATCGATACAACTGAAGCTCTAATTTCAATCGATATCAACTCTTCTCGCTCAACGAAAGGATCTGATATTGAAGACACTGCTGTTAATACAAACCTTGAAGCTGCAGATGAGATTGCTCGTCAATTACGCTTACGCGATATCGGTGGTTTAATCGTTATTGATTTCATCGATATGACATCAAACAAAAATCAAAGAGAAGTTGAAAACCGCGTTAAAGACGCCTTAGAAATTGATCGTGCTCGCGTTCAAGTTGGTCGCATTTCTCGCTTTGGCTTATTAGAAATGTCTCGTCAGCGCTTACGCCCTTCTCTAGGCGAAACAAGCGGGCACGTATGCCCACGCTGTGATGGCACCGGTGTTGTACGCGACATGCGTTCTCTAAGCCTATCTTTAATTCGCTTAATTGAAGAAGAAGCCACCAAAGACAATACATCTCAAGTGCGTGTTATCGTGCCGTTAGAAATAAGTACATTCCTAACAAACGACAAGCGTAGTGAAATAATTGATATCGAATCTCGCCATAAAACACAAATAGCGATCATTCCTAATCCAAACTTCCAAACACCTCACTTTGAAGTTTTACGCGTTCGTGAAAATGATAACGTAGCTGACCAAGTAAGCTTTGAAATCAAGTACGAGCAAGAACTTGCTGCTGAAACCAACCCTCCAGCAGTTAAAGAAACAGCGGCTGTAACATCAGTTTCAAGTAAACGAGCCCCTGTTCCTGTTGCAAAAGAAGTGAAAGAACCTAGCTTTATTAGCAAGCTAATCTCTGGCTTCACATCTCTATTTAAAGACGCAACTGAAGATAAGAAAAAGCCTGACACTAAGAACAGTAACGCTAAGCGCAACAGCAACAACCGTAACGGTCGCCCCCCTCAAAACCGCAACAACAATCGCAATAGTAACAACCGTCGCACTGAGGGCCGTAACAGCAATAATCGCCGTAACGAAAATAATCGTAACAAAGATAATCGCTCTGAACCTCGCCGCGAACGTAACGCCGAAAATAAAGGCAACACTCGTAGCACAGAAACACGTGGCAATGACCGCAATCCTGAAACACGTAACAATGATCGCGGCACTGAAACTCGTAACAATGATCGTAGCACTGAAACTCGCAGTAACGACCGTACTAACGACTCACGCAGTGAACGATCAAGCGAAAGTAAAGCCAACAATGCGAGACGCCGTAATCGCTCAAACCAACCAACCAAGTTAGATGAAAATGTAACTCGTAAAGTTGGCGAAATTGAAAGCACACAAAATAAGCCTGTAATGACTAAAGAAGCACCTAAAGCTGCTCCTATGCAAGAAAACAAAGTTAAAACAGCACCTACTGTAGCGAAAGTACAACCTGCAATTACTGAAACTCAAGCTCCAAAAGCAAAAGAAGATGTAAAGGCTCCAGTACAAAAAACAGAAGTAAAAGCAGCCCCTCCTATTAAAGTTGAGGCTCCAATAGCTAAAACTGAGACTCCTGTAACTAAAGCTGAAGCGCCTATTAAAATTGAAGCGCCTAAGCCTAAAGTTGAGGCCCCTATTGCAAAGCCTCAAGTAGTACAAGAAACTAAAAGCGAGAAACCAGCAACAAGTGGAACTCCTGGTCGCGCCTACAACGATCCTAGAGAAGTTAAGCGCCGCCGCCTAGAAGCAGAAGCGCTTGAAAAACAATCTTAAAGAATAAACACCTATAAGATTATAAAGGGATGCTTAGCATCCCTTTTTTTTGCCTATAACCACCACCACTGACTACGACTAAATTCTTTTAATAAAACCAATATAAAACAGAACTGTTTCAGTTTAATTTAGTCATAACCCATAAGATAAGAGTGTGAAAATTAATATTGCATTCGTTAATATGCCCTTATATTGGTATATTTGGGCCATTGCATCACATTAATGTGTGTAAAGTGCTATAAATAAGCATATACAGGTATATTTACATACCGAGATAAATTGAGAAGGAACACCTGATAGATGTTGCGCCAACTAATAATAATTTCAGCAGTTTGCTTTAGCAGCCTTTCATTTGCTAACACTAATGAACCGATTTCTGAACTTAAGCCTGAAGCAGAGCACCCACTGACAAACAGAGCTGTTGTTCACCACCTTTATCAACACCACTACTCGCGCAAATATATGAACGATGAATTCTCAGATAAAGTTTATGACCGTTATCTTGAAATTCTAGACAACACCCGCTCTTACTTCACCTCTGTCGATATTAAAGAGTTTGAAAGTATGCGCTTTAAACTTGATGACGCAATTAAAACCAACGACCTAAAGCCTGCTTACAAAATATACAATCGATACCAAAAGCGAGCAATTGAAAGATTGGATTACGCATTAAGCCTTTTAGGAAAAGGCATTGAGCAATTCGACTTCAAAATAAACGAGTCACTTGAATTAGATCGTGAAAAGGCAGTTTGGGCCAATTCATCTTCAGAACTGGATCAACTTTGGCGCAAGCGGATTAAAAATACAGTACTTAATTTAAAACTAGCAAAAAAAGAAGATGAAAAAATCCTTGAACTGCTAACAAAGCGCTATAAGAGCCAGCTAAATAGACTTAAACAAATTAATTCAGAAGATGCATTTCAATCCTATATGAATGCTATCACTCATACTTTCGACCCTCACACTCAATACATGTCTCCTAGAAACAGTGAGAATTTCAACATAAATATGAGCCTATCCCTTCAAGGTATCGGTGCTGTACTGCGCAGTGAAAATGAAAACACAATAGTCGAACGCCTTGTTACAGGAGGGCCTGCAGACAAGGCCAATCAACTAAAGCCTAGCGATAAAATTGTGGGCGTTGCACAAGGCAAAGATGAAGTGGTTGATGTAATAGGCTGGAGGCTCGATGAGGTAGTCGACCTAATTCGAGGCCCTAAAGATAGTACCGTTCGCTTAGATATCATTTCAGGTAGCGGCCAAACCGAAAAGCACCATGAAATCGCCATTGTAAGAGATGAAGTAAAGCTAGAGGATCGCGCTGCCCAAAGTGAGATCATAGACATTAAGCGAGACAAAAAAGATTATAAAATAGGCGTTATAGACATCCCCGCTTTTTACGCTGACTTTGAAGCCAAAAATGCAAATGACCCTAACTACAGAAGCACTACACGCGATGTTAGCAATCTTATTAAAGGCCTTCAAAAAGACAATATAGACGGCCTTATTATCGATCTAAGAAATAATGGCGGCGGATCATTAGCTGAAGTTAACAATCTAGTAGGACTATTCATCCCGAAAGGCCCTACGGTTCAAGTGCACTACAGTTTTGGACATACTCAAGTACTTGCAGACCAAGATCCTGAGCAACTCTATAAAGGCCCTGTAGTCGTATTAATTAATCGTTTAAGTGCTAGCGCATCTGAAATTTTTGCTGGCGCCATCCAAGACTACGGCCGAGGCGTTGTTGTTGGCAGCCAAACCTTTGGTAAAGGCTCAGTTCAAACCCTAATCCCTTTATTCAGAGGACAGATGAAAGTTACTAACGCGAAATTCTATAGGGTAAGTGGTGAAAGTACTCAGCACAGAGGTGTGATTCCGGACATTGCCTATCCTGAAATTTATGATACAGATAAAATTGGAGAGAGCGCACTGGAAGAAGCGCTTCCTTGGGACAAAATTGCAGCCTCGAAATTCCAAGTTCAAGGAAATATATCCAATGCATTAGCTCCTTTAAAACTGAATCATGAAAAACGCGTTAAAAACAATGCAGATTTCACCTACCTAAATGAACAGGTAGATTTTCTAAAAGAACTACGTGGTGACACAGTCATATCACTAAACATTGAAACTAGAAAAATTGAACGTAAAGAAACTGAAGCTAGACGCTTAGCACTTGAAAACAAGAGAAGAAAAGCAAAAGGCATGGAACTTCTAACGGAACTAAAAGACACCGTAGATAAAGAAGATTCTGATAATGAAGAAGATAAAAGTAAAAAATCTGAAGATGCTTTACTGCTAGAGGGTGGTGAAATCCTTGTTGATTTCATGAACCTATCAAACAGCGCCTCATAAAAATAAACCCATACCAATTCACTTGGTATGGGTCATTTAAAAACCTACCCTAATGCTCACGCTTAGGGTATTTTTTTGCCTACGAAACTCTATTTAAACCATTTAAAGCAGCTATACGATATGCCTCTGCCATAGTTGGATAGTTAAATGTATTATTTACAAAATAACGAAGCGTATTACCAGGGCCATCCTGCTTCATGATCGCTTGTCCGATATGAATAATCTCGGAAGCTTGGTCCCCAAAGCAATGAATCCCTAAAATTTCTAAGCTTTCTCGGTGAAATAAGATCTTAAGCATCCCAACATCTTCACCGGTTATTTGTGCGCGTGCGATACTCTTAAAAAATGCCTGCCCAACTTCATACGGCACTTTTTCATCGGTTAGCTCTCTTTCAGTTTTACCAACAGAGCTAATCTCTGGAATAGTATAAATACCCGTAGGTACATCTGTTACAAACCAGTAGTCATCATCACCCGCCAAATGTGCAGCTGCACTTCGGCCTTGGTCATAAGCAGCGCTTGCCAAACTTGGCCAACCCACAACATCACCAACAGCATAAACATGATCAGCAGACGTTTTATAGTTTTGATCTACTTCAATCTGTCCACGACTATTCGGCTCAACAGTAACGTGCTCAAGCCCTAGTCCAGTGGTATTCCCACTTCTTCCTGCTGCCCACAACAATGCATCGGCTTTTATTTTCTTACCGGATTTAAAATTCATGGTCACACTAAATTCATCAGTATCAACCGAATCATAAATTTCATTATGCCTAATCAACACACCGTTATTACGCAAGTGGTAACTTAATGCGTCACTTATTTCATCATCAAGAAACGGCAATAAACGCTCACCAGGGTTAATTAAATCAACTTTCACACCTAAACCACTAAAAATAGAGGCGTATTCCGATCCAATTACACCCGCACCATAAATAATCATAGTCCTTGGTGTGTGCTCCAATTTTAAAATGGTATCGGAGTCATATACTCTATCATGATTAAAATCGACATTAGGCGGGCGGAAAGGTGACGAGCCAGTGGCAACAACTATTTGCTCAGCGTGTAATCGTGTACTTGATGCTGGCCCATCTAAAATTTCAATTGTGTGCGTACCAATAAATTGTCCGCGGCCATGATATAAATGAATGCGATTACGACTGTAAAATTCAGTTCTTAACTTAACTTGCTTTGCAATAACACGCTCTGCTGTTTTCAGAACCCTTGGAAAACTAAACCATCTTGGCTCACCAATATCTCGAAACATTGGATTTGTGTTATAAGAAATAATTTGCTTTACAGAATGACGCAAGGCTTTAGAAGGAATGGTTCCCCAATGCGTACAACTGCCTCCTACCACTTCGGCTTCTTCTATTACGGCTACTTTTTTACCTTTTTTAGCAGCGTTCATAGCAGCACCCTCTCCCGAGGGCCCTGTACCTAAAACAATTACGTCATAATGATAATCAGCCATTTGAACTCCCTATAGTGTTCGAAAATCTACGTCCATTAGCCCTTTTACTATACCCGAGCTACTTTCGCTTAATTTTTAGTTTCGACTTGCATCGTATGCTAAGTCTGTCTCTTTTGCCTTTTGGGCCTTTTCAACTTCAGTGTCACAGATGGTTTTATCACCGCCACACACATCACACGCAGATTCCATTCCTATGGCACTCATTCCACCACACGAGCCACTAATAGGCTTTCGCCCCATTAGTATTCCAACAGCCATTAATGCAACAACTATCAACATAAAAACAAAAACTATAACAAACATTTCCATAACAAACCTCGACTATGGATTAAACCAGCCTGCAAATGCAGGTGACAGGTACTCTTCAAATTCACCCTTTTGATCGCGCACAATCAAATAGGCCTTAACTTCATTCTGCTCAACGAATTTTTTGGCTTTTTCCATACCCATTACAAGCATAGCAGTAGCAAGCGCATCGGCACGTGCACACGACTCATCCAGTATAGTTACTGATGCTAGTGAGTGCTCGACTGGCCTGCCTGTTTTAGGATCAATACTGTGACTGTACCGTTTACCGTCTAATTCAAAAAAATTACGATAATCACCAGAGGTTGCAATAGAAATATCAGAAACCGCTAATATTTTATGAACTCTTCTTTCATTTAAATCTGGTGTCTCTATAGCAATTTTCCAATTCAAATTAGGGGCCTTAACCCCTTTTGCCTTCATCTCACCGCCAATTTCAACCAGGTAGTCATGGATATTATGTCGATCCAACAACTCAGCAACCGCATCTACAGCATAGCCCTTAGCAATAGCTGATAAGTCTATATAACGATGCTTACCCTTGGATAATATACCTTGGTCTAATGTGATCGAATTTGAACCGGTATTTAACAGTGCTTCTTTAATTTTAGAGTCTAATGGTTTATTTATTGACGCCTTATCAGGCCCAAAGCCCCACAGGTTAACCAACGGACCTACAGTGACATCAAAATAACCGTCTGTTATTTCATTAATCACAAGCGAAAGTGCCACTACCTCAGAAAAAGGTGCGCTGATTTTTTGAGAAGAAGGGAATGGCCTAGCATTAAAAACAGAAAGCTCACTATCTGGGTCATAAGTCGACATCTGAGAGTTCAAGCTGGCAAGTAGCTCATCTACTTCTGATTGTATTAACTCATGGGGGATACTAGGGGATTGTGATGACCACAAAATGGAGTATGTGGTCCCCATTGTTTTACCCTTTATTGCCTCAACTGAAACCTTAGAGTTGGCACATGACACCAACTGAAGAGCTACAAATATGATTAGAGCAAGAGACTTCATGCCTTCCCCAAAATTAACGGTCTAAAATTAACCCCTGCAGTATAGCCAATTAGAACAAAAGCCTCTATTAAGATCCGCCTTTAAAGCTTAATTTTTTAAACGTACTCAAATCAACATAAGGTTAGCCAAGCAACATAAACAGAAAGCCCTAATTTCTAGCTTTAATACAATAGATATAAAGCCTAACTAGCCACAAGTAACTTTTGCAGCTTACGCTCTCCTGAATGAGTTAGCTGCCAATAGTTACGCAGCCCGCTCTGACCGCTTGCAACATTTTCGATCACCCCAGCCCCTTTCAAATAGGCCTTTAGGCGTTGAAACTCGATTTCATTACACCTAACATCACCAACGGCATGCCCGTCATTAACAACCTCTAAAAACTTCTCCTGATATGCCTCTTCAATATACGACTGTAACGCAGATCTAATTCGATCTTCTGTCACTGGTGAAACCATCAAGGTTCCAATACTTAAGAAAGCACTCTCCCAAGTCATATCAATAATCAGCTCTACATCATGGCAATTGCCGTGAGCAAACACCTTACCTGTAAAACGCAAAGGGTAAGATCCCATATTAAATAACGTATCTGTTATCGCCTGCTGCACCCTTTTAGATTCAGTAACATTCTGACTATTTAACCCTACCTTCAACTGAGGCTTCAGGTAAGCCCTTAAAACCTGCCTAGCCAGTAACAAGATATCTTCTTTGGTATTCCAATACTTAAACGTCCCCGACATCATCAACCTATGTAGCGACTTAAGTCTCTGAACTGATGCTTCAGAGAGACCTTTTAATTCGGTATTCTTTAGTAACGCAACCACTTTTTTTTGCTTACTTTTAGCATAAACAGCTTCTCGATGGATAAAGCTTTCGCCACTGTCAGACAAAATACCGTAACTATCTCCTACCAGTATCAAATAAACATCACACTTATCAATAGCTTCTCGTACCACCTTCCAATCATACTCGCCAGACTGAACCCCAAAAAAGGTAGACACGGGGAGTCCGCCCAGCTGCATAACAACTCGATTAACCGCATATAATGAATCAGCACAGTCACTAACATCTGCACTTACAAAAACAACAGGGGATTTATTTGGCGAGGTTGCCATAATTACTTCTTATCCAATATTTATATCCATTCCAGCAATTTAGCCAGATACAACAATATACTAATGCTCAAAGCGGAACACAACGTACTAATCACAATGATATTAGAGGCTAATACATAATTACCACCCATAGCCCTAACCATCACAAAACTTGCTGTTGCAGTAGGACTAGCAAACATAAGCATAATACAACCCAGCTCAACGGCTCTAAAGCCATAAATATAAGCCAAAAGCGTAACTAAGATAGGTAATATAAGCAGCTTCCCTGTCACAACCTGCAAAGACAACACGCTACTCTTACGTAACTCCGTTAAGCTTAACGCTCCACCGATACTTATCAAGGCCAAAGGAAGTGTCATTTGGGCTAAATAGGTGCCCGCATCATAAACAACCACTGGCAACCTGAGCTCAAACAATAAGCATAAAAAACCCATAAAAATAGCAATAATCAGAGGGTTTTTAACGATGCCTTCGACAACCTTTAAAAACGGCACAGGCTGATCTACATGTAAACTTTTACTTAAACCATAGACAGAGAGAATATTAAATACAGGAGTTACGACAGCCAATATAGCCGCGCCAATTGCCAAGCCTTCATCCCCAAACCCCTTTGCACATAACGCCAATCCAATTATGCCCAAATTACTTCTAAAGGCCCCTTGAACAGACACTCCCCTATCTTTAGGTTTACACACAAATAAAGACAGCCACCAAAAGACAACGAAGCTAATAACAGCTGCCGCTACACAAAACATAATCAGGTCAATTTGCCTCTCCCAATCTACCTTTGAGTCCAGAATGGATATAAAGATTAAAATAGGTAGGCAAAGGTTAAAAACCAACGAAGAGGCTTCTTGAATGAAGTTTTCACTTATTTTTTTACTTACCTTGAGCCACAAACCGATAAAAACAATGACAAAAACCGGCCCAGTGACCGAAAAGGTATATTCTAATGCAGTGAAATATGACACAAAAACTCAGTCTTATAATAAAAAGCGCTCTAAATTATACATTCATTCCTATTTTTAGGTATCACCTCAAAATTGTTCATTCACGAATAATCCCGCATATGCTAGAATTACAAGGCTTAAACACAGGTATCAATAATGTCTCGCAATAAAAAGTCTCGCTCTCTAAAACGTGTAACTGGCGGTGTTAAAACCGGCACTAAAGAGCGTACGAAACTAGAAAACAAACAAAATAAGGCCCGCAAAAAAGCCCTAACCACGACAGGTAAAGTGAAGCGTCAACGTTCTATCTACCAAAAAATGGTTGATGAGAACGGAACTGATGAAAAACAAGTCGCTCCAAAAAAAACAGTCACTCAACAGCCTGACAATACTGAAATTGAAGCCAGTGCTGAAACACGTAGGCAAACACAAGTAAAAGAAGAAGCTCCTATTACCCCTGCTAAAAGCGATATAGACACGTCTTCCGATGAAGATCTTTGGGATCAATTAGAAAACCCAGGCGAATCAAATACATTTTAACTTCAATGCCAGAGACTTCTTACGATAGCCCAACAGGGACTTATGAATTAATTCGAACCGGGGCAAGCCCGCAACAAGCTTTAAAAGCTTGGGATGCTGCGGATGAATACTTAATATCAACAATAAGCCGGTTACCCAAAAATACTCCGATAGCCATTCTAAATGATCAATTTGGTGCCCTTGGAACATGCCTACATTCCCAAACGGCTTATTGGGTCAGTGACAGCTATTGCGCTCACCAAGCGCTCAAGAACAATCTAGAGACTAATCATTTAGAGCCTTCAATAAATCACTTAAACCCTCTAGAAGACTGGCCCCTAGACCCCAGTGTTAAAGTGGCAATCATTAGGCTCCCTAAGAATTTAAGCTACCTGAATTTTTTACTCAATAAATGCCAAGACCTTGGCATTCTTGAAGTTCATATTGCAGGTATGATGAAGCATCTACCTAAGACGATTCTTCAATTTCTTCAAAAATTTGGCGATGTAGATCGCCAGCCATTCAAGAAAAAATCGACCGTATATCAGCTGCGCATCAATAAAAAGGTTGATTGCCTATACCCTAAAAAGCAGACATTCGAGCATATAAACCTGATAACACATGCTAACGTCTTTGGTAGAGACAAGCTTGATCCAGGCGCCGCGTTTGTATTGAAAAACATTAAAGAGCTACCAAACGCTAAAAATGTGGCCGATTTATGCTCTGGCAGCGGCATTCTGGGTTTAGCTTACTTAAAACAATACCCTAGCAGCGACATGCATTTCTTTGATGAATCATTCATGGCCATTTCCAGCAGCGCGAAATCAAGTACACTCAATAACATACAAACCTACCAATCCTCATGGACCGACGGCCTTCAATCCTGCAGTGAGAAATTCGACTTAATAATATGCAACCCGCCTTTTCATGAAGAACACACTGTGGGGGATCATATAGCCAAACGCTTATTCAAAGATGCCAAAGAACATCTAAATACTAACGGAGCATTATTTGTGATCGCCAATCGGCATCTTGGTTACCACGTTAGCCTCAAAAAATATTTTAAGACTGTTAGCTCAATCGCCAGTAACGGTAAATTTGTATTATAGAAAGCGAATGGCTGATTACTTAATTCCAGAGAAGGAATCCAGTATTGAGATTGACGTGAAAAAAAGTCAGTTTATTGCGTATGCTGCTCACACACCGGGAGTAGAAAAAGCTAAAGCCTATATCCAATCCCTGAAAAAAAAATACCCCGACGCAAGACATCATTGCTATGCATACATAGCAGGCGCTCCTGACAATAGCCAACAATACGGATTTAGCGATGACAATGAACCCAGCGGCACCGCTGGGATGCCAATATTCACACACCTTAGGCACAGTGGTATCGGTGAAATAACAGTTGTTGTTGTTCGTTATTTTGGAGGCACTAAACTAGGTACAGGTGGATTGGCTCGAGCCTATGGGGAGTCCACTAAACAAGCTATTAACCATCTAGATTCAAAAATCCAGTTAGAAATGAAAAGCGTAATACTTAGGCTTCAATTTAATCAGGAGGCCGATGTCAGAAATCAATTAAAAAAAGCTAGCGGTGTTATTACTAACGTTGAATACAAAGAAGATGTAACAATCAACTGCAGCCTTCCATGTAAAACAGACTTAAAGCTTCCTTATTCAGTTTCTATAGAAGATAAATCTTCCATATAACGAGAAATATGGCGATAGCCATCTTGAACCATAGCAGAAAATGCCATGTTCACTTCAAATTCAGATTGAGATACACGCCTAATACTTTGAATTTGAGAAGTCGTTTCCAGCTCAACTACCTCTCCACTTCTAAAATTTAAACGCAATACAACCAAGAGCTCCTGATACTTAGATTGGCAACCTTCCGCATCCAAGCCATGCAACACAGCTATCTGCTCAGGTGTACAATTAACAGCAATACCACGGGGTGAGATATTAAAACCCTGCATGGTTACAACTGCTTCATCGCTACTTGTAATGGCATCCACAGTGAAACTGGATTCTTGCTCTACTCTCTTTGTCGCTTTCATAATCATATTAACAATAAAACCGTATAGCCCTCTAATTTACACCCACTATAAGTAATAACCCATATTGAATATTTATCAACCAGAATTATCAAAATAATTAATTAATGCAACACAGTTGGCATACCTGATACATAGATATACGGTGCATTTTTTAGTCCACACTAAATAATTAAGCCAACAGCCATAACACACTATTAAAACCATAATTTAAAGGCTATTGAACAATATAAACACACGACATCACTAAACGTATAAATATACTTTCACACTATCAAGTATAAGAAAATGAGCCTCTCATTACCCTAGTAATCAAGGAATTAATACGGAAAAAACAAGTAGCCCCATCAAAAATTACACACCAACAAAGTCAGATAGGCTATTAAATATTTCATTCATATTTCAACATCATAAAAAAAGCCCATAAGACTTAAATCTTATGGGCTTATCTGTTCATCCAATACTATTAACCAAAGTCGTCCAGCATAATATTCTCAGGCTCAACACCCAATTCAATTAACATATTAGTCACTGACTGGTTCATGATTGGAGGTCCACACATGTAAAACTCACAGTCTTCTGGGGCAGAATGCTTACTCAAATACTCTTCCAAAAGAACATTATGGATAAAACCTGTTAGACCTTCCCAGCTATCTTCTGGCTGAGGATCTGACATCGCAACATGCCATTCAAAGTTTGGAAATTCAGCAGCAAGAGCGTCATATTCATCTTGATAAAATAGCTCTTTGAGAGAACGAGCTCCATACCAAAAGCTAATTTTACGATCTGAATGTAAACGCTTAAGCTGATCAAATATATGCGAACGCATTGGGGCCATACCTGCACCACCACCAATGAACACCATCTCAGCGTCTGTATCTTTAGCGAAGAACTCACCAAACGGACCATAAACAGTCACTGTATCACCAGGCTTCATGTTAAATACATATGTAGACATGATACCTGGATTAATACCGGTAGCCCCAGGAGGAGGAGTAGCGATCCGTATATTAAACTTAACCACACCCTTTTCTTCAGGGTAGTTTGCCATTGAATAAGCTCGAATAGTGGTCTCTTTGTTAACTGTTTTTAAGTCAAAAAACTTAAAGTGTTCCCAGTCACCACGATACTCCTCTTCAATATCAAACTCTGAAAAGTTAATTTCATAAGGAGGGCATTCAAGCTGTACATAGCCACCCGCACGAAAATCTACATTCTCGCCTTCAGGTAATTTCAGAGTCAGTTCCTTGATAAAAGTGGCCATGTTAGGGTTAGATTCAACCGTACACTCCCATTTCTTAACACCAAAAACTTCATCTTCAACTTCAATTTTCATATCCTGTTTCACAGGAACTTGACAGGACAAACGCCACCCATCACGGGCTTCACCCTTTGTGAAGTGAGATTCTTCAGTAGGCAACATAGAGCCACCACCATCATGAACCTGACATTTACACTGAGCACAAGTACCACCGCCGCCACAAGCAGACGATAAAAATACACCGCTATTAGCCAGTGTTTGTAGCAACTTATCACCAGCCGCTGTCGTAATGGTTTTCGCTGGATCACCATTAATTTCAATTTTTACTTCGCCCGAGCTTACTAGCTTTGCACGCGCACCAAGAATCACATCTACAAGTGCAAGCACCATAGCTGTAAACATAAATACGCCTAAAACAATTTCTGTATATTCACCCATTTTTTATCATCAACCTTATAGAGACACGCCGGAAAACGACATGAAGCCAAGTGACATTAGGCCCACAGTCATAAAGGTAATACCAAGACCCTCAAGGCCTTTTGGTACGTCGCTGTACTTAAGTTTTTCACGAATACCAGCAAGAGCAGTAATCGCTAACGCCCAACCAACACCGGCGCCTAAACCATATACAGTCGACTCAGCAAGATCATAATCTCGCTCAACCATAAATAGAGATGCACCCATGATTGCACAGTTAACTGTAATCAGAGGTAAGAAAACACCTAATGCGTTATACAGTGCAGGCACATACTTATCTAAGAACATTTCCAAGATTTGTACGATAGCCGCGATAACACCAATATAGCTAAGCAGACCCAAGAAGCTAAAATCAACTTCAGGGTAACCCGCCCAAGCTAATGCACCTTCTTTTAATAAGTAGGTATATATTAGGTTATTTACAGGCACCGTAATTGTTAATACAACGATTACAGCAATACCCAAACCAAGTGCTGTTTGAATTTTCTTGGATATAGCCAAAAAGGTACACATGCCCAAGAAGAAGGCTAATGCCATATTCTCAACGAATACTGCCTTCACAAATAGAGATATATAATGTTCCATTAGTGAGCCCCCGAAGTTTCAGTATTTGGTTGCATCTTAAAGTCTGCCTTTTCAACCTGCGAAGGAATCAAAGTACGAGATGCCCAAATAAACAAACCAATAATAAAGAAAGCACTTGGCGGCAAAAGCAACATACCATTGCTGTAATACCAACCACCATTTGTTACAAGCGGCAAAATTTCAAATCCAAACAATGAACCCGATCCAAACAACTCACGAATAACAGCAACAAAAATTAGCACTACGCTATAGCCCAAACCGTTACCAATACCATCTAAAAAGCTAAGGCCTGGAGGGTTTTTCATAGCAAAGGCTTCTGCACGCCCCATAACAATACAGTTTGTAATGATCAAACCAACGAATACAGACAACTGCTTACTAACATCGTATGCATAGGCTTTAAGTATTTGATCAACCACTATTACTAACGATGCAATAATTGTCATCTGTACGATGATTCGAATATTACCAGGGATATGATTACGAATTAACGCAATCGCAAAGTTTGAACACGCTGTCACCGCGGTTAATGCAAGGCACATTACTAAGGTCACATTTAAGCTAGTTGTTACTGCTAAAGCAGAACAGACACCTAAAATTTGCACCGCAATTGGGTTATTGGTCAATAACGGCTGGGTTAAAATTTCTTTTACTGATGACATCTTAAACCCCTTTATCCAAACCAGTTAAATACGTAGCGAAGCCCTGCTTACCTAACCAAAAACGAACTAGGTTTGAAACGCCATTACTCGTCAATGTTGCACCAGACAAACCATCAATTTGATTTATCTCACGAGGGTTACCAGCAACAACCTTGCCCTTAACCACTTTTATCGCAACATTGCCGTCTACATCATGTACTTTTTTTCCTATCCACAAAGCTTTCCAGCTTGGATTATCAACTTCACCACCTAAACCAGGTGTTTCTGCATGCGAATAGAAACCTAGGCCTGCAATTGTTTTAGCATCGCCTTCTAGCGCAACAAAACCGTAAAGAGTCGACCACAAACCGTACCCATGAACAGGCACAATAATACGATCAATAACACCGTCTTTTTCAATTAAGTACACTGCACCAAATTTCTCTTTTCGCTTAATACTCGCAGGATCTTGATCACCCGACAGCTTTACACTGAACTTAGGATGCTTGGCCAGCTTACGCTGATCAAAACCGTCAACCTGAAAGCCAGAAGCTGCCAACTCACTTAATTCAGTTTCAGATGCGTATACGCCTGTATCCAAATTAACAATCCGAGTAGTTACCTGCTTAAATTGATCTTCAATAGACTGATCTTCGACAAGTAAACCTGCCGCAGCTAAGATATTTTTCTTTTTATCTTCTAGCTTATTCTTCACTTGAATAGGCTTAAGAGACACTGCAGAACCTGCGACGATGATGGAGCACACGAGGCACAGCAGCACCGCAACCATAATGGTTTTTTGAATGCTATCGTTATTAGCCGACATTGCGAGCCACCCTCCGCTTAATATTTGCTTGAACAACAAAGTGATCAATTAATGGAGCAAATAAGTTTGCAAATAGTATTGCTAACATCATGCCCTCTGGAAATGCTGGATTAATTACACGAATTAATACAACCATCACACCAATTAATGCACCGAAGAAATATTTACCCGTATTCGTCATGGATGCCGATACAGGATCGGTTGCCATAAATATCATACCGAACGCAAAGCCACCAACTACTAAGTGCCAATACCAAGACATTGCAAACATTGGGTTAGTATCTGAGCCAATTACATTTAATAATGCAGAAAGACCAACCATACCAATCATCACACCCGCAACGATTCTCCAAGATGCAATACCCATAACCATCAGTGCGACACCACCAATTAATATAGCAATTGTACTCGTTTCGCCTATTGATCCCTGAATAGAACCTGCAAAGGCATCGAACCAAGTTAAGCCTGATGCCAGGACAGAATCAATACCACCCGTTGAGGCCATACCTAAAGGAGTTGCACCAGAGAAGCCATCAACGGCAGTCCAAACCGCATCACCCGAGATCTGTGCTGGGTAAGCAAAGAATAAGAACGCACGACCTGTTAAGGCAGGGTTTAAGAAGTTTTTACCTGTACCACCAAAAATTTCTTTACCAATTACAACGCCAAAGCTTATACCTAAAGCAACTTGCCACAATGGAATATTTGGAGGACAAATTAAGGCGAATAGAATTGAAGTTACGAAGAAACCCTCGTTTACTTCATGCCCACGTACGGTTGCAAACAACACTTCCCAGAAGCCACCAACAATAAATGTCACAGCATAGATAGGTAAGAAGTACATCGCACCAAAAATAATGTTATCCCATATACTGGCAGCATCGTATCCTGCCAACATTGAAATTAACGCTCCACGCCAACCCTCCACTTCAGCAATATTCATTGCATCCATTGCAGTGTTAGCTTGAAAACCAATATTCCACATACCAAAAAACATTGCAGGAAAACAACATAACCAAACGGTAATCATTATGCGTTTTAAGTCGATACCATCTCGAACATGCGCAGAATTATTTGTCACACTTGGAGGTGAATATAAACCCGTATCTAACGCTTCATAAAGCGGATACATTTTCTCGAACTTACCACCTTTGGTGAAATGAGGTTCGAGGCTATCGAGCATTGATCTTAATCCCATGATTATGCCTCCTTCTCAATAAGTTCTAGGTTATTTCGTAAAATCGGGCCGTATTCATATTTACCAGAGCAAACATATGTACATAAAGCCAAATCTTCTTCATCTAATTCAAGCGCACCCAAATTAATAGCGCTATCCATATCTTTCACAATCAAAGCACGTAGCAATTGAGTCGGCAAAATATCAAGAGGCATAATTTTTTCATAAGCGCCAATAGGCACCATTGCACGCTCACTACCGTTTGTTGAACTAGTAAAGTTGAACAATTTAGTCGGCAATATTTTAGACAAATAAATGTTTTTAACCGAGTGTTTGTCAATGCCTGGACGAAGATAATGCAGTATTTGACGATCACGGCCTTCTTCAATAACCGAAATTTGGTTAGCAAACAAACCTAAATAAGCTGTAGCGCCTTCAGATGTACGACCACCAAATACAGAACCAGAGATAACTCGATTCTCACCAGTAGCCAACTCACCTGCTGTTAAATCCGCTAAAGACGCACCTATTTGAGTCCGAACCAGACGAGGTTTAAGAACCTGCGGACCAGCTAAAGCAATTACACGCTCAGTGTAAATTTTACCTTCGGTAAATAACTTACCAATCGCAATAACATCTTGATAACCAACATGCCAAACAGTCTTTGTTTCGCTTACTGGATCTAAATTATGAATTGCAGTTCCCACCAAACCTGCTGGATGCGGGCCACTTACTTCAACTATTTGAGCGCCTGCAGCCGGAACATCTGCTCCTTCAGCTTTAGTTACAAAAACCTTTGCAGTTAAATTACCAAGTACGGCTAACCCATTTGCAAAATCTTCTTTTGATTCTGCAATAATAACAGCCGGATCTGCTGCTAAAGGATTGGTATCAACAGCTGCAACAAATATTGAGCTCGGCTTAGAGCCTGGAGCCGGTACACGAGAGAAAGGACGTGTACGAATTGTCGTCCAAAGGCCTGACTCAATTAATTGAGACTGGACTTGGTCAGCATTCAACGATGCTAACTCGGAAGCATTATGACTTGTAAAAGTAACTTCTTCAGAACCCTGAACTTCGATCACGATTGATTCAAAGACCCGGCGCTTACCGCGGTTAACTTCTTTAACAGTCCCTGATGCGGGAGACGTGTAACTTACGCCCTCTGTTTTTTTGTCGGTAAAGAGCACCTGCCCTTTCTTGACTTGGTCACCAACCTGCACCTGCATAGTTGGCTTCATACCCACATAGTCAGAACCTACCAATGCTACCTGAGAAACCTCATTACCCTTGGTAATGTTTTGCTCAGGTTTCCCAGCAATTGGCAGATCGAGACCTTTCTTGATTTTGATCATATGCCTTGCCTAATCACAGTTCAAAAAATTCGATTATTATTTACGCAAAATGCGCTTATATTTTGTATATATTTCAAACAGTTACGGACTAATACAAAAGTCCTTCTAAAACTGCCTTCAAGTATAATCATCTCGTCTATAGGTGGCTATACCCTTACGACACAAAAGAGTGCAATGTAATAACAAATTGTACTATTTGTACCAAAGAAACCATAACTAAAGACGTTTAATACAGCATTAAGAAATAAGTATAGCCTTAGGATTGCTTTATGCTTGTTTTTTAATCAGCGAGATAACAACACTATTTAATACACAAAAAAAAGCCGCTATGAAAAGCGGCTTTTGATTTTGGTTACTTAGCTACCAACGGATAAGTTGGATAGTCTACGCCACACAGCTTTTGAGCAATGCGAACAACCTGACAGCTATAGCCGTATTCGTTGTCGTACCAAACGTAAACATTCACGCGGTTACCACTAACAATTGTAGCTTCACCATCAACGATGCCTGCACAACGATTTCCAACAAAGTCACTCGATACAACTTCTGGGCTGCGAACGTAATCAATTTGCTTCTGCAAAGACGAATGCAAAGACGCATCACGTAAATACGAATTCAAATCTTCCACTTCAACATCTTTATTTAATGTTAAAGATAAAATTGCCATTGAAACATTAGGTGTTGGAACTCGAATCGCGTTACCCGTTAGCTTACCTTTTAACTCAGGTAATGCTTTAGCAACAGCACTCGCAGCACCTGTCTCAGTAATAACCATATTAAGCGCAGCAGCACGACCACGACGATCGCCACTATGGTAGTTATCGATTAAATTCTGATCATTCGTATATGAATGTACAGTTTCAACATGACCACAATCAACACCGTACTCATCATTCAAAGCTTTAAGGACTGGTGTAATCGCATTAGTAGTACAAGAAGCAGCCGACAAAATAGTATCGCTCGCTTCAATATCGCCATCATTAACGCCAAATACGATATTTTTAATATCACCCTTACCTGGAGCTGTTAATAGTACTTTAGAAATACCATTACAAGCAGCGTGAACACCAAGGCCATCAGCATCACGCCATACACCCGTATTATCGATTAATAAAGCGTCGTTAATACCATATTGTGTGTAATCAATTTCGCTAGGGTTTCCAGCATAAATGATATTAATGTAGGTACCGTTAACGATTAACGCACTGTTTTCTTCATCAACCTGGATAGTACCTTTAAATGAACCGTGAATAGAGTCTCGACGCAATAAGCTTGCACGCTTAACTAAATCATCACCCTTACCTTTACGAACAACGATTGCACGTAAACGCATGCCTTCACCGCTTCCTGATTTTTCAACCATGATGCGAGCAAGTAAACGACCAATACGACCAAAACCATAAAGAACAACATCACGGCCTTCATTCGGCTTCTTAGCAACATCGACAATGTCGGCTAACTGAGCCCTAACAAACTCTTCTAATGATGCGCCATTCCCTTCTGTGCGGAATCGAACTGCCATCTTACCAATATCAATATGGCAGTTTTCAACACCTAAAGCTTCAATTTCAGTAAGAATTGGAAAGGTATCAACAACCGAAAGCTCTTGTTTCTCTACCTGACGAACAAAGCGGTGTGCTTTAAGAATATCGATTACTGAACGATTAATAATTGCGCGACCATAAACAGACAACACGACACTGCTCTTACGGTACAGGCGACCGATAAGAGGAATCATTGTTTCTGCGGTTTCTTCACGTAATTTCCAATCATTCAGATTAGCTTCGCGAACGTCCTGACTCATATTGACTATCCCAAGATATATGTAGGCTTAAAATTTGTGGCATATTATGCCTGTATCTAGTTTCAATCTCAATCCCGATAGCCGCGCCCGCTTATTTTGCCACCTATTAATATTTATCGCGAAGCATGTGACATCAGGCCTTAACAGGTCCTCTGCTATTAAGTAAACTAAGCAGCTATTTTATTACATAACCTAGGATCATCATGGCGCCAGCGGCACCTTTACCCAAAAAACAGGGTGATATACAGAATTGGGGCAATATCCAAGGCACCCATCTCACCCATGAAATCGCATTAGCCGCCGCCCAGTATTCAGGCTTAACCCTAGTCATTGCCAATAACAACAATGAATGCCAGCGACTAACCGAAGAACTTAGATACTTCTTTAATGGAGAGGTTTTCAACTTTCCAGACTGGGAAACCCTTCCCTACGATTACTTCAGCCCCCACCAAGACATTATCAGTGAGCGCTTAAGTACACTGGTGAAGATCCCGCAATCAAAAAATGCCATACTGGTGATCCCTGCATTATCAGCTCAATTAAGACTGCCCCCGCTTGATTACATTCTTGGACACAGCTTCACACTAAAAACAGGCCAAACCCTAGATGTCGATCAACTCAAAAAAACCTTGATCAGTGCAGGCTATCAATCAGTCGACAGCGTTTATGATCACGGTGAATTCAGTATGCGAGGCGCTATACTCGACATATACCCCATGGGTTCTGACCAACCATTTCGTATCGACCTATTTGATAATGAAATTGATACCATTCGATGGTTTAACCCTGAAACCCAGCGATCAACAGAGCTCACTCAAAGCATTGAATTACTACCCGCTAAAGAAGTGCCACTAGACACCAATGGGATTCGATGCTTCAAACAAAGGTGGTTTGATTTTTTCGATTGCGATCCAAAAGAGTCACCGCTTTATCTAGATGTAACCAAACAAATCGCACCGGGTGGCATAGAGTATTACCTGCCATTATTTTTTGAAGAAACTGCCACACTGTTTGATTATTTACCTGATGACTGCCAAGTTATTTTCAACGAAAATCTAGAAAGCACTATCCAGCAAAATTGGAAAGACATTGAACATCGATATGAAGACCGCAGGCACGACATTCGGCATCCGGTGCTTGCACCAAAAGAAATTTATTTAAATGACAATGAAACATTTTCATACTTCAAGAATTATCGACGTATCAAACAAACGCCTCAAACCATTCCTGAGCAACCAGGAAAATATAACTACCAACAACCAGCATCTCCACAAATTCAAGTTGACCACAAACTTGAACGCCCTCTTGCAAAATTAGAAGCGTTTTTAATGGGCAGCGCTCAACCAGTTGTCTTCAGCGTTGAAAGCTCAGGTCGACGAGAGGCATTATTAGAATTACTTCAACGTATCGATGTAAATCCACAACTAATCGATAATTGGCATGACCTTCAACACGCTGATTTTGAATTTGCTATTACAGAAGCACCTTTAGAAGATACATTTTTTAGTAACAAGCTGAATAGTTGGTTGATTAGTGAGAATGCTTTATTTGGTCAGCGCATTCGACAGCGTCGCCGCCAAAAAGAAGAAAAAGATCAAAGCGAAAATATCATTCGCAATCTTACCGAGCTTACACCAGGTGGTGCAGTTGTTCATATGGAGCATGGTGTTGGCCGTTACAGAGGAATGGAAACCATCAACATCGATGGTGATGACACTGAGTTTGTTATGCTGGAATACGCAGATGCAGCAAAACTCTATGTCCCTGTATCTTCACTTCACCTAATCAGCCGTTATAGCGGTGCCGATACTGATATGGCTCCCATGCACAAGCTGGGCACAGAGAAGTGGTCAGCTCAACGTAAAAAAGCTCTAGAAAAAATTCGTGATACCGCCGTAGAATTATTAGAAGTTTACGCAAAACGTGAATCCAAATCTGGTCATAGCTATAACTTCCCAAGAGATGATTACGAGTTATTTGCCTCTGACTTTCCATTCGAAGAAACCGTAGACCAAAAAGCAACCATCAACGCCGTTATAACCGATATGATGAAACCAAGACCAATGGATCGCTTAGTTTGCGGTGACGTTGGCTTTGGTAAAACAGAAGTGGCACTACGTGCTGCTTTTATGGCCGTACAAGGCGGCAAGCAAGTTGCCGTACTAGTACCCACCACACTACTTGCCCAACAACATCTAGAGACATTTCAAAATCGATTTGCCGATTGGCCAATAAAAGTAGAAGGCTTGTCACGCTTCAAAACAGGGCAAGCCAAAAATGCAACCATGAAAGCACTAGAAGATGGCAGTGCTGATATTGTTATCGGTACTCATAATATTTTACAAGGTGACGTAAAGTTCAAAGATCTTGGCCTGCTAATTATTGATGAAGAACACAGATTCGGTGTAGGGCAAAAAGAAAAGGTAAAAGCCCTTAGAGCTGAAGTTGATATTTTAACCATGACTGCCACACCTATTCCAAGAACATTGAATATGGCAATGGCTGGTGTACGCGACCTTTCAATCATAGCGACTCCACCAGCAAAACGTCTTGCGGTTAAAACCTTTGTTAAAACGTGGGACGAACATCTAATTAAAGAAGCTGTGTTACGTGAAATACTTCGCGGCGGTCAAGTGTATGTATTACATAACGAAGTAAAAAGCATAGAAAAAGCGGCAAAAGATTTAAGAGAACTGGTGCCTGATGCACGCATAGGCGTAGCACACGGGCAAATGTCTGAACGTGAACTTGAATCCGTTATGAGCGATTTTTATCATAAGCGCTTTAATGTGTTGATGTGTACCACCATCATCGAAACCGGCATCGACATTCCAAATGCAAATACCATCATCATTGAACGAGCAGACAAATTCGGGTTAGCGCAACTACACCAATTAAGAGGTCGTGTTGGTCGTAGCCACCACCAAGCCTACGCCTACCTAATGACCCCTATTGAAAAGAAAGTATCGAAGGATGCAGAGAAAAGATTAGATGCTATTTCTCACGCCCAAGATTTAGGCGCTGGTTTCATGCTTGCCACTCACGACTTAGAAATTCGTGGAGCCGGCGAATTACTAGGCGATGAACAAAGTGGTCACATCCAAAATATTGGCTTCAGTTTATATATGGAATTATTAGATCGGGCAGTTGAAGCCATCAAAGCAGGAAAAATCCTTAACCTTGAGGATCAATTGCAGGCCGGTGCTGAAATCAATCTACGCATTCCAGCCCTTATACCTGAAGACTACATGCCTGATGTCCATAACCGTCTTATTATGTACAAGCGCATATCAGCAGCCAAAGACAAAAATGAACTCAAAGATATACAAGTAGAATTAATTGATCGATTTGGCTTACTGCCCATTCAAGTCAAACACCTGTGTAGAATCACAGAACTTAAATATCAACTTTCACAACTGGGCATTATTAAACTTGATGCTGGCGAGCAACAAGGACGAATCGAGTTTGGAGCCGAAACAAGTGTCGATCCATACACCATGATCAGACTAGTACAAACCAAACCTGCCAGCTATAAACTTGATGGTGCGAATGCACTTAAGTTCATTGAAGATATGCCCGATGCAGAAAGTCGATTCAAAACCATCTCCAACACATTAGAATTATTATCAAGGCCAGCTTAAATATGAAACTACTAATCACTCTAATAGCATTGGCTAGCTCGATAATAAGCGGAGCTGCACAAGCAGAAGACACTCCCGTTAAAAAAGCTCGATGGTATCAAGTTAACGTCACTTTCTTTCAGCAAAAACACGATCGCAGCCTAGATGAATCGTTTAGCTTTGAAAAAATAGATTTATCAATGGGGGACGTTATTCAACTACACGAAGACGACAACACATTTCTACTGGCCGAGTCTGGATTGAATGCGGCACTTTCACTCCACCATGAGAATGCAAACGCACTGCCCTATACACTTCAAACCATCAGTGAAGAGTGGACAGACATTATTGAAAAGCTTGATCCTGTGAAGCAAGTTATTCTATATAACGCTCAATGGATCCAACCGGTATACGAGCAACAACACAGCCTACCGATCTATTTTGAAAGTTCGCAGCAAGTTTTGAATCAACCTCAGCTTAAAGGTCTATTTCACGTTCACGTATCTCGCTATCTTCATACAAACATAGAGCTTCAATATTTAACAGAGCAAGCAAGCAGCATACAAGAGACTCTTTCCTTACAACAAAGCCGTCGAATGAGGAGTAAAGAGCTTCATTACATTGACCATCCTAGCATCGGTGTTTTAATTAAAATTATACCCACAGAGCATCCTCTCGATAAACAAGAAACAGACACACCTATTCAGCCAGACTCAATTCCCATTGAGTCTGCTTTAAATGCTCGAATCTAAAAAACCCCAATAAAAAAGCCACTAGTCATTACAACTAGTGGCTTTTTTAGTTAAATAACACTCATATTTAAAACAATATTTTAATTTAATCGTAAATAGTTTGAAATAATGGACTTCACATCTTCCATACCTGATTCAATAACACCCCTAATATCATCCATTGTAATCAGCGCATCGCTTTTTCCAGCTGCCGGGTTAACGACCAAAGACACACAAGAATAAGGAATATTCAGCTCTCGTGCCAACACCGCTTCTGGCATCCCTGTCATACCTACAATATCGCAACCATCCTGTTCCATTCTTTTAATTTCAGCAACAGTTTCAAGTCTTGGACCCTGAGTAGCCCCATAAACTCCACCTTTTTCAACTAGAACATTGCCAGCCTTAGAAGCTGCATACAATGCTTCTGATAATTCAAAATCATAAGGGTGGCTAAAATCAATATGGTCTAAAGGCTTATACTCACCATCAAAAAATGTATCTAGACGGCCATGGGTATAATCAATAATTTGATCTGGGATACATATAGCGTTTGCCACCATATTTTCTGTAATTCCACCCACAGCATTAACAGCAATAATTTGAGTTACTCCTGCTTCTTTCAGTGCAAGTATATTTGCACGGTAATTCACCTTATGTGGAGGAACAGCATGTGGCTGCCCATGGCGAGCTAGAAAAACAATGTTTTTTCCATGCAAGGTGCCAAATACTAATGGCGATGCCAGAGGGCCTAAACTTGTTTTAACGATCAGAGTTTTTATGATATTTAAACCATAATATTCTGTCAGTCCAGTACCACCTATAATGGCGATTAATTCATTACTCATAATCCAAACCACTCACAATTTCTAAACAGCATCAGCAATTACAGGGGTATTTTTTTCCACATATACACTGTGAGTTGGGAAGGCAATTTCAGCATCGTGACGCCCAATAATATCCCCTACCTCAATCAAAACACGCTGCTTAATTTGATGGTACGTTTGCCAGTGAGTAGTATGCGTAAAGCAATATACAAATATTTCTAAAGATGAATCGGCAAACTTATTAAAATTGACCATCAGGGTTTGATCCTCATCTATATCCTGATGTTTTTTCAACATAACTTCGATGTCCTTACAAATGTCATTCACTTGAGAAAAATCCTTATAACGCACACCAATGGTTTCATAAATACGGCGATGACTCATACGTGAAGGATTTTCGATACTTATCTGTGCGAAAACGGAGTTAGGTACATAAAGAGGCCTTTTATCAAATGTTCTAATGCGAGTTACTCTCCAGCCAATATTCTCAACTGTACCCTCAATATTTTTCTCTGGGCTGCGCACCCAATCACCAATGGCAAAAGGCTTATCTAAAAAGATCATTAATGCCCCAAAAAAATTAGCCAATAAATCTTTTGACGCGAATGCTAAGGCAGCACCACCGACCCCACCAAAGGCAATAATACCGCTAATGGATACACCCAGTGTCTGAAACACAACCATTAGAGTCAGAATTAGCACCACTACCCGTAATATTTTAAAAATCATTCCAATAGTCGTGCGATCAGCCTTAGTTTCAAGCTCACCTTTTAATATTTGATGCTCGCGAATTTTAATTAAACGTAATACAAACCAAGCAAACAACACCGCATTCGCCACAATAAACATAGACTGTTCAGCTAAAAACAACTTGATTAAAAAGTGCTTCTCAATCAAATCAACAATATACCAACCAGCATATAGAAATATTCCGTAATTCACCGGCACCTGCATCGCACCCACAACCGCATCATCAAACAAATTTTTAGTTTTTGAGGCCTGCCCCTTCAAACGTTCAAACACGACAGAGGAAACACCATAAGCCACAATGGCTACTAACAAGGCAACAGTAATGCGAACCCACCAAAGCTCTAGATATATTTGTAAGTCCATTATTTAATTAACCCCAGGTCCATCAGTATGATTTTAGATGATTGATATAAAGATGCGTTTTCAGTTAAATTGGTATATTTAGGCTGATAAGATTTAATCGACATTGGCTCAACATTCAATTGCTCCATACAATAAAGTATCTCACTTGACGCTTCACTTGAATTGCATGCTAGTAAAATATCACAACCCGCCTCTAGTGCTGCTAGAGACCTTTCTCTGTACCCACCTTTTACTGCCGCACCCAGCATGCTTAAATCATCACTAACGATATGGCCCTTAAAAGATAAATCTTCTTTTAAAATATCCTTGAGCCACTTCTTAGAAAAGCCAGCAGGCTCACTGTCTACTTTTTCGTAAACAACATGTGCAGGCATCATCCAATCAATTTGATCCAATAATTGCACAAAGGGTTCCATATCTTCATTTTTAATAACCGAAAATTCACGATCATCCACAGGACAAGCAATATGGCTATCTAAATCAACCCATCCATGACCAGGAAAATGCTTTGCAACTACTGCGAATTCCATTTTCTTAAGACCTGAAATAAAGCTGGTAGCAAGCGCTATTAAATCACTTTTATTTTCTGCAAAACCTCTGTCGCCAATAACGGTATTACGCAAATAATTAATATCTAATACAGGCGCGTATGTTAGGTCAATACCAACTTCCAATAACTCATAAGCCAAGACCACCGCTGCTGCCTCAGCTGCATTTAAGGCTAACGCTCTGTCTTTCTTATATAATTCACCCAACTCTCCCATGGCACAAACCCGGGAAAATCCATTGCGAAAGCGTTGTACGCGACCACCTTCATGATCAACAGTAAGCAATAAATTAGGATTAATTGATTTAATATCAGCCACTAGATTTTGCAGCTGTTTTTTCGATTCAAAGTGGCGAGTAAACAATATAATCCCGCCAAGCAATGGGTTGGTTAACCAGATTTTTTCTTCAGCAGAAAGCGCAGGCCCTGCAATATCCGTTATTAATGTCGCTTTCAAGATATTCTCTTTTTTGTCATTATGCTCGGTGATATGCAATAACTCTTTTATTAGAGTTACTATCTATTATTCTATAAACACAAGGCAGCCATCTGGCACCCAGTCGAACAGCTCTATAACGTCTGCATTACGCATTCTAATACAACCATGGCTTTTTGGAACGCCCATAGGTTCAGTATCTGGAGTCCCGTGTATATAAATATAACGAGCCATAGTATCGACCTTATGCTTGGAGTTACTCAATCGATTATGCCCGATGGTTAAACCACTTAACCAGAGTATTCGAGACAATATCCAATCTCTCTTTGGAAACTGTTTCCCCAGCTCATCTGAATAGACTTCACCAGTGAGCCTGCGTCCAATAAACACAGACCCTGAGGTAGCATTAGTACCAATTTTTGCACGGATATAATGAGCGCCTGTGGGAGTACAGCCTGAGCCATTAGATTGGCCAGCACCATTTAAGGCGGTTGAAACAGAATAAACTTTAACCACCTTTTCATTATAAAGTGTGGTTAATCTCTGTGTAGGAATGTCTATGTGCACCTTTCGCACGATACAAATCTCTTTGAGAAAACGTTACTTTGCCCGAATACCGGCAGCAAGGAAAGGCAATAAGTAGCCAACTACTTCTTCTTCTGTACACTTAGTATTAAAGTCATGCTCAACGATGGCTCTTAAATGTTCCATACTAGATAACGTAAACGCTGCCGCCCCTAGCATGAAGTGAAAACGCCAGTAACGTTCAACCGGCTGTAACTCTGGTGTGGCCCTAGCAATTAACGCCATCACTCTTCGATATAAGGTTTTGTATTCTGTTTGTAAGAATTTTCGTAAATGGCCCTGACCTTGATTATAAGCCAAACCCAAAAGGCGCATGAAAATCGCTAGCCGATTTCGATCGCCTTCCGTTACATTAGCCATTGCCCTGGCAACAAATTTAAGAATATCTTCGATAGAAAGTACAGAATCGGGATACTGCTTTTCATGATTGTCCAAGCTAACTTCAATCAACTTATAAAATGGACCTAAAAAACGTGCAAACACAGCTTGTATCAAAGCCTTTTTTGAACCAAAGTGATAGTTCACAGCAGCAAGATTAACACCTGCTTTCGCAGTGATAGTGCGTAAAGATGTCTCAGCAAAGCCTTGTTCAGCAAACAAGACTTCCGCCGCATCTAATATTCGTGTAACCGTATCATTCTGAGCCATAACCAAAACTTAATAATTCAAACATCTGTTTCAAACATACGTTTAACTTAAAATCTTGTCAAGAAATGAGGTGATTTAAGGTAAGAACTGAGAACTAAAGGAAAAAGCAGAGCCCATAAAAAACCAGCTCTACTTAAACAATGATTAAATTATAGATAATATGACAAGGTTAGCTTAATAAAATCTTCATCGCGAAAACCATATAAAGGCGCCCCTTCGTCCGGAGCAAACACTCTTGCTTCAATCTCTAAAGATAAACCATCCATTAATCGGGTATTACCTTCAATACTCAAGCTGTAATCTTGATATTCGTAATCAATAACTGCACCCACAAGTAACGTAGAATCAGCATTATCATTAGCTGCCCAACGAGTGGCCAGTAATACATCATGCTCAAATGCCCCAATGCTGGCTTTCTCTTGGCGCGAGTCATACATATACTCAACCACCCAACCTAAGTCGACTCTGCTTTCAAAAATGCCTACTTGTGTATATTCAAAACCAGCGGTTGTAGCAAAATATGATTCATCTTCACCCAAAGATAAACTAGTACTGAGTAACGCAGCACCAACTACGCCGAATGAAGGAATGACAATAGAGTTCTCTGGTACGCCATCACGGTGTATACCTTCAAATTTCCATGCCCACCCTTCATACAAGTATTGAAGCTCAATACCAAGTTGAGAAATCACAGGATAATAAGGCAATATACTTCCTGTCACCGCATCTGCACCTAGAACTGCCTCTCGACTATTACCATGGAAAACAGAAACCGCATATTCAAAATCTTCTATATAAGAATAATAACGAACTGCGACATCAACATTGGCCTCATCATTTTTAGACTCGTAAATCGCATCAACATAAGTCTGACCTGAGGATAAGCGAGCACTATCGCCAGAAAAAGTACGCTCTCGATGATATGGCAATACAAATAAATCTAAATTACCCCAGTCCCGCTCCAGTAATAACTGCACCATAGGCTGGCCTAGCTTGTCTTCACCATCAATTCCTTCAACACCATCTGTCTGGTTAATAATATCAACAAGATGATTCGCTTCTGTTACACCCCAATAAACCTTCCCAATACCGGCTTTTAACTCGTATTCGTCTGCTACCTGATGCCAAATAAGCTCTCGAATATCTCCATGTGTACGTTCTTCATCCATCTCATCAAAACGATAGAAAGGTTTAAACGTTAAAGACTGACTACCGTCGGCCCACTCAGTGTAAACCTCAGCGTCAAGCGATATAGAATTATTAATATTCTGATCAATATTAGGGTTCAGGCTATCGTTAAAGAAGATAGTGCTTTCATAATCAATTTGACCATCAATAGCAACGTCGGCTATTACAGGAATGGCAGCAAAGCTAACCATTCCTGCTAATAGGCTTTTTTTCATGATGTATTTCATCACGTGTCCTATTTATTTAGCGCGTTTAAGGCTGTTTTTAGTAAACTCTTTCGCTTTCAAACCAACACGAAATTCGTAATTCTCATACGCTAAACGTGTTGCTTTACCTGTCTGATGATTTGTCATCACACTTAAACTTGGGTACCAATATTTACCTAGGTATTGTTGATAATCGCCATTACTGAGCGTTTTCAGCAAACTGTTTTTACGATCGTAGAATTCAATTTTTAAAGCGCGGTATTCTTTCTTATCAATATAACCCACACGACGCGTGTAACCAGAATATTTATCAACCGGATCACTCTCAACAACAAAGCAATCCATTCCATCTACTAATTCATCACGCAGATATTTATAGGTGTACTTTTCTACTTCTTGCGAGCTAATGTCTTCAAACGCAAATTCAGAACCAACAAATGGCCCAGACTTATTACGGCTTGATATTTTTTTAACACGCTTTAACGCAGGTAAAAATAACCATTGATCATCAGATTTGGTTTTATGAGTAAACGTCAGCATTGCCACACCCTTTTGGTCTTTAGGGGTATCAAAGATCATTAATGATTTATCGCCACCCTCGGCTTTACCTTCCATACTTTTCACACGCATGTCACGAGACGTTTCACGGCCTTTGGCATCAACCAAAACCATTTTTAGCTTAACCTTTGAATCACCAAATCCTTCACCTCGCTTATCGCCTTCAACTGCGATAGCTAAACCTTTCTCTTCTGGCGTCTCAGCAAAGCTGGTCAACGACATAAGCACTAATAAACTACCAATTATTATTTTTTTCATTTTTAGATATCCTTGTTTATAAGCTTTCATTTTTATCACGGTCAAATCGCAACAGTAATGGCGGTAAAAAGTAAAAATCCACAATCAATGCTAACGCGATAGTTAGAGCGCTCATAAGGCCCATTTCTGAATTAATAGAGAACGGAGAAAGTGACAACACCATAAAGCCCACACACAATACTATGGTGGTGGCGGTTAAGGCTACCCCTACCGTTTGAAACGCATAATTCACAGCTTGTTTCGAATCGAACCCTAATTCTCTTTTGGCACGGACATACTTAGTTAAAAAATGGATAGTATCGTCAACTACAATCCCCATTGTGACACCCATTACCACCGATAAACCTAGCCCTACCTGCCCGTCAAACACAGCCCACAAACCATAACCCATTCCAGCGGGAGCCAAGTTAGGAACAAGACTGATCAACCCCAATTTAATTGACTTGACCGCAAACATAATGATGATCGATATTAGGAATAATGCCCCCACCACACCGCCAATCATGCTTTTGATATTTCGCTCAGTAATATGCGAAAACATAATGGTCGTACTGGCACCTTCTGTCACCATATGTTCTGGTGCATTTTTCTCTAGCCAAGCAACAGCCCTGTTATCCAATGCAATAATTTCTGTTGCTGTATGCTTCCCTAAGCTAACGCTCACTCGCGAAGCTGATTTATCACTGTTAACTTGATTCGTTATATCCAAGCCATACGGTAACGATAACTCGTATAAAAGCATGTATTGAGCGGCTAACTCTCTGTTGCCTGGGATACGATAAAACGCCTCATCATCTCCGTTCATATTCTTATTCAAACGCTTCATAACATCAGTAAAGCCTGTTACATGACGTACTTCTTCTTGAGTTTTCATAAACTCAATGAACGCATCAACCGTTTTTAAATACTCGGGATCTGCTACTCCCATTTCACCGTCGGCTTTCAGACTATAATTAACAGATTGTACGCCCGTTAATGTGTCATTAATTTTTTCACTGTCTGATCTAAATTTAATACTCCAATCAAAGTATTCAATCGTACTGTCATCAAATTCATTGGTAGGAACAAATGACACTAATACAATAATTAAAGCAGCCATACCGTAAAATAATGCTTTACGTTGCTTAACAACAAAATCAGATACACGTTTCATTGTTTTGTTTTCACCAAACTCAGACGATACCTTTTTAGATGGTAAAAGCATCATCAGTGCAGGCAAATAGAACAATGCAAAAAAGAATGCTCCTAACACACCAATTGACACAATATTCCCTAAGTCATGAAATGGAGGGGAATCAGAGAAGTTTAAAGTTAAAAAACCAAGAGCTGTTGTTACACTTGTAAGCAAAACAGGTTGAAAGTTAATACGAATACTTTCTATCATGGCACCTTGCTTGTCATCACCATTCGCTAAGCGCTGATAATATGTCATCAAGATGTGAATACAATCGGCTATTGCCAATGTCATGATCATTACAGGCGCTGTTAATGTCGTTGGCGTTATCTGAGGTCCCGGCCAGCCAAATAAGCCCATTGCAATAGCACTTGAAAAAATAACAATACTGAATGTCGCAAGAGTTCCCCACAAACCACGCAATGACAAAAACAATAGAACAAGGATAACCAAAATCATAATTGGATATAGCTTAGTGATATCCGCTTTACTGGCTTCTGGAAATGCAATATTCGTCATGGTAACGCCGGTAAGATAAAACCCAACTCCAGGATATTTATCTTCATAACGAGACACCATTTCACGGATATAACCGACTACTTCAGGTACTTCTTGAGCTTGATTAATACCAGGTAAATTAATTGTAATATTAATACCAGTGGCTCTTCCATCATAAGCTACTAAGTTACCTGCCAAGACAGGGTCTGTTAAGGCTATTTGCTTGTTATGTTCAATTTTGTCTATAGAGAAATCGCTGAATTCTTCAAACAAACTCTCAACCACTAAATCATCTTCTTCAGAAAATGTGTGCTGATAATTTGCAATTGAATCAACACGACGACTATATGGAACTTGCCAAGATTCCTCTGTCATTTCTTCAATTAAAGACAATACATTATTCGAGAATACATCCCCTTCTTCAGGGATAATGGCTATCAATACATTATCTACTTTATTGTACTGATCCTGAAGATTCTCGAATGATTGTAAATGAGGATTGTCATCACTAAAAAATGCACGGTAATCTGCGTTTAATTTGATATTCTTTGCACCATAGCCGCTAGCCATTACAAAGATTAAAGTAGATAAAACTACCTTCCAAGGGTTTTTAACTATCCACCCCGTTATGTTTTCTATCATTCCTGTTCCCTTTTATATTTATATTAAGTAGTACTTTTATGTCAGAATAACTTGTGATTGTTGTCGTACATATTCCCAGGACTTGCACTCGTCACACGGGGGTATATCCAGCCCATCTAAAAAGATATTTAAGCTAAGGAACATAGAGTATTCGGGTGATTGGAAACCCAACGCTGATATATCCCATCCACTAATCAAAATGCTTTGCACACCCAATTGCATAGACCACCAGCCAAACGTTGCATTCTTAATTTTTTCGCAATCAAAGTCTGAAAAATCATCAAATAAGCTAATTATTTTTACTAACATTTGACCATCTATGGCAGTAATTTCTTGCTGATGATCTAGCGAGAGCTTTGAGAAGAATTCAGGTGATTTGACTAAGGTTACATTTGACGATATTGCAGGAAGGTCTTTAGCATTATTCAAAAATACCGATGCGATCATCATGATCTTCATTCGAATACTAAAATTTGACTCTGTAATTGCTGACATCGAATCTAATAGGATCAAGCCACAATTTAAATATAGCTTTGCCAATACATCTTCTTTACAGGTGTAATGCTGATAAATAGTACCTTTAGAGTAACCAACCTCATTTGCAATGGCCTGCATTGTTGTGTGGTGATAACCATTAATCGCAAATAAGTCACTAGCAACAGACAGAATTAAATTGTCTCTTGCTTCACGTTCTTGCTGTTTACGTTTATTTAATGCCACGGGCATTCTGTATTTACTCTACTTTGACGCTGCGTCATTTTTTGACGCGACGTCAAAATAGAGTAAATCCCCTATTTGGTCAAGACCTACACATTAAATCAGTCAGACTACTTTACAGACATACAGCACTGTATATAATCACAACATGTATATAAAAACAGATAAGATATCATGATTAAGCTAACAGCTCGTCAGCAACAAGTTTTAGATCTAATCAAATCGACTATAGAAGACTCTGGCTTTCCACCTACTCGAGCTGAAATAGCCAAAGAATTAGGGTTTAAAAGTCCAAATGCAGCTGAAGAGCACTTAAAAGCACTAGCTAGAAAAGGTGCCATTGAAATGATCCCTGGCGCCAGTCGCGGCATTCGTATCGCCGATCATCAAACAGGCTTACCTTTAATTGGTCGTGTTGCTGCAGGAGAACCTATCCTAGCTCAAGAACACGTTGAAAAGCATTTAGACATACCCAGCAATCTTTTCAGTCCTGCTGCCGACTTCTTACTTGAAGTACACGGAGATAGCATGAAAGAAATTGGTATTATTGATGGGGACTTGATTGCAGTTCATAAAACCAATCAAGCCAGAAATGGGCAAATTGTAGTGGCCAGAGTGGGTGAAGAAGTAACCGTTAAACGTCTGCAGAAAGAAAGCAACATTGTGACACTATTCCCTGAAAACAAAGATTTCGAACCAATTGTTGTAGATTTAACACAAGAACCAATGGAAATTGAAGGTTTATATGTTGGGGTTATTCGTCAACACTAACGCCTTACTGACATTATTACAGGCATAAAAAAACGCTGCATAGCAGCGTTTTTTTATGTCTGTAGACTAGCATTACAAGCTAATGGACAATTCTTTGCTCTACCTGAGCAATAGCTGAAGCATCTTCAACCTCTACCCCACTTAATTCACCCACTTTACGCACACCAGCTTCAATCATTGCTTTAGCAATTTCTAAGTGCTGCTGAGGAAAGCTTGTCTTAGCGTCACCAGAAAAAGTAATCCTTACCAACGGATCGCCTTCTACTTCATCACTGCGCTTAAGTGCGATATCACCATCTGATAATTCAACAATTTCAAATACTGCCATACTACAAACCACTCTAATAATCAGATGACGCTTAAATAGGGACTAAGTATAACACCGAGTCAATCCCCGACCAACGGCATTTATGTATCCGTTAGTTCTCTTGGTAAAGCAGACGCATTCGTTGTACAAATTTTTCTATTTCATTCAAATAGTTAGCGAATAAAGATGAGTAATCTGACTGGCTACTTATTAATCCTGAATGAACATTATTATCCATTAAACCACTTAAAAGCATACGTTTATGCTGCTTCATTAGGTTATACAGCCAAGAAGTTGAATCGGCTCTTGCCATGGCCAATTCATGAAGCTCACTAGGAAGCGCTTCCCTAGTAAATAACTCATTCAGATCAGTAAATGGAGACAAATTATATTGCGCAACCAGCTCACTAGCCAAGCTTATTACAGCAGTATACAAATGATGCAGAACCGTCTCTTCAAGCATCTGCTTAGACTGTGATGAATCTGCATTTTCAACTTGTTGCAAGTTTAACCGGGCAAAGTATAAAACTTGATTAGTACGACCTGAACGATTCATTCAATTCTTCTTAGAAGTTAATTCTTAGACCAAAGTGACCGGCTTTAACAATCTCTAAATCTCTTGCAAGGCCTTCCTCACTGGCTTCAACAAAGCGATATCCTAAATACACCATCGCGGTTGGTAAAAGCTTGTATTCAATACGTGCACTTAAATCAATGATGTTTTCAGTCGAATCAAAAGACAATACGCTAGGCGAATAATAAGCATGACCACTGAATCCCAATCCATTCAATTCTGGGGGCATGTAGCGAGCAAAACCACCGATCGCAAGTGCAGCACCTTCTTCATCACCAACAAAATACGCTAACAACTTACCGCCAATACCAATTTTAACTGGACTTTGCTTACTGCGAACATCTACAGCATTCAATCCTAGGCTCAATAAGTCAGCATCATCTTCATGATGTAAAAAACCAGCAGAAACATGCAATGGGCTACCCATACGAGTGGCATCATATTCAAGGCCAGCTGTTTCGTTATTTATACTCAAGTCTAGTGACCCCCCTGCAAACACAGATGAAGACAACGCTACAAGTACAGGAGCAATTAAACGCAGTAATTTCATGAATCACCTTTATTATGTGTATTTTAGGTATATTTAATGGGCGCTATGATACGGCATGCTTTGCCAGAAGCCTAGTCATCTAGCCTGAATTCACTTATCCACGTCTCAATTTACAAACAAAAAAAAAGCCAGTGCATTAAGCACTGGCTTTAATTAACACACTGAAATAAAACTTAGTTTTCTAGCAGGCTTAAAAGTAATTTATTCATGCGCTCTACGTAGCCTGCAGGATCTTGCAATTGCGACCCCTCAGCCAGCTGAGCTTGTTCATAAATCACTTCAACCATTTCAGAGAAGCGATCTTCATCAGTCTGCTTATCCATTTTCGCTATTAATGGATGGTCGGTATTCACTTCTAAAATACGCTTCGCTTCCGGTAATGCTTGCCCTGCAGCTTCAAGCATACGACGCATTTGCATACCCATATCTTCTTTACCAACAACCAAGCATGCAGGTGAATCTGTTAAGCGATTCGTTAAGCGTACATCTTCTACTTTATCACCAAGCTTAGCTTTAATACGCTCTACCAAATCAGCATGCTCTTTTTGAGCATCTTCTAATTCTTTTTTAGCAGCTTCATCATCAAGGTTTAATTCACCTTTAGTAATGTCTTCGAATGTTTTACCTTTAAACTCACTTAAATGAGAGATCATCCACTCATCAACTCGATCCGTCATTAACAATACTTCGATGCCCTTTTTACGGAAAACTTCTAAGTGCGGGCTACGAGAGCCTGTTAAATAATTTTCAGCAGTCAGATAATAAATTTTATCTTGGTCTGCGGCTGATCGTTCAATATATTCATCCAGTGCGACAACTTGAGAATTATCATCACCATGCGTTGAAGAGAAACGGAAAAGCTCTGCAATTTTTTCTTTATTAGCAAAGTCATCTGCAGGCCCTTCTTTTAATACCTGACCAAACCCTTCCCAAAATGTTTTGTATTCTTCAGGCTTATTTTTAGCCATTTTTTTAAGCATATCTAAAATACGTTTAGTTAAAGCACTGCGCATAGAGGTGATATTGCCGTTATCTTGTAGGATTTCACGACTTACGTTTAACGGCAAATCACTACTATCTACCACACCTTTTATAAAACGTAAATATGGTGGTAAGAACTGCTCAGCATCATCCATAATAAATACACGCTGAACATACAATTTAAGGCCTCTAGCACCTTCTCTGTTCCACAAATCAAACGGTGGACGCTTAGGCACGTACAACAAGCTTGTATACTCTAGTTTGCCCTCTACTTTATTATGAGACCACGTTAAAGCGTCTTCATAATCATGGGCAATGTGCTTATAAAAGTCTTGATATTCTGTTTCTTCAACTTCAGATTTACTACGAGTCCAAAGTGCTTTTGCACTGTTTACTGCCTCCCACTCATCTTCAACATCTGCAGCTGGTGCATCTTCACCTTCAACTGGAGCCGCTTCTTTTAACATCTCGACAGGAATTGCAATATGATCTGCATATTTAGTCACTAGGTGACGTAATCGAGTACTATCTGCAAACTCTGACTCATCTTTTTTCAGATGCAAAACAATGGTTGTACCGCGTGTTTCTTTATCCTCACCTTCAATTGTGAAGTCACCTTCACCTTCGCTGATCCAACGAATACCCGTATTTACAGGTTCACCTGCGCGACGCGTATGCACTTCAACTTTATCAGCAACAATAAAAGAGCTATAAAAGCCAACACCAAACTGCCCGATCAATTGAGAGTCTTTCTGTTCATCACCTGTCATTTTTTCTAAAAACGCAGATGTTCCTGATTTGGCAATCGTACCCAAGTTTTCAATCACTTCATCACGGTTCATACCAACCCCGTTATCAGAAATCGTGATTGTATTAGCCGCCGCATCAAAACCAATTTGAACCCGTATATCGCCATCACTTTCAAAAAGAGCCGCGTTATTTAATGCTTCAAAGCGAAGTTTGTCACACGCATCAGAGGCATTAGAAATCAGCTCACGTAAAAAAATCTCTTTATTTGAGTATAAAGAATGAATCATCAGGTGAAGCATTTGCTTCACTTCAGTTTGAAAGCCTAAAGTTTCTTTTTGCGCTGTGGTCATGAAGACTCCTTACTGGTCGATCTATTAAAAAATGCTTTGGTAAGCTGAAACAATATATGAGGGCGCATTTCGAGGTTTCAAGGGAGGGATTAAAATAAGCTTTATAAGTTCGACTAAAGGCAGAAAGAGTCGAATTGAGGCTGGTATGAATATATCGAAATTATTAAACACAATAGTGGAATCTGGCTGCTTTTGGGCAGACACAACCATGAACACCCAAAAGACTAAAACATATAGAGCAAGAAACAAGCAAATAAATGCCTTTAGCGCGCCAACAAAAAGTGAGCTCTAGCAGTGGCGACGGCTTCTTCTCGCTTTGTTTGCCATGCGTTAATAATCACATTTGCAACACGAGAACCCTGCCTAATCACCTGGCACTCTGCAAAGGTATCGCGCCCGCCTCGAACAGGACGTAAGTAATCCAAGGAAAAATCGACTATTTTAGGCATTGCTGGAGTATCAAGCATCATCAATAAATGTATAGCAGCTGACATCTCCATGAACCCACCCACCACACCGCCATGCACAGCAGGTAAAATTGGATTGCCAATATTGTCAGGATTATCTGGCAACTTGAATATAACATCATGACCAAAACGCTGATAATCTAAACCTATCAAACCCGCATAAGGGATCGCATCCACAACAGGCCTATATTTACGAGTTTCATGACACTGTTTAAGTATTTCTTCAAATGTAGTCACAAATCACCCTTTGTACTTATTAGATTCACTGAATGCATCATCGCCGACAACCAGTGCTTTAAAGTCTGGAGGCGTCATATGAGCACCTATTCGCATAAAAGCAGCCACACAATTGGCCACTGGCGAATCTAAGTCTCCTTGATGCACAGTGCACCGAGTAAAGACTACATTTCGACTAACACGATAGGCTTCTGCAAAAGCAAATATAGATTCATGAGGCTCTGCTGCCCGAACATAATCCACGCGTAAATCTAAAGTGGGACAAAGCTCAAACTCAGGCAATGAATTGATTACCATTGTACCACTGGCAGTATCCATTAACGTCGTCAGTACCCCTCCATGAATAACCCCTGTAGTTGGGTTACCAACGTGGCTCTCATTATATGGCAACTCTATGGTGAGCCCCTCAGCAGTTGCTTCAGTGACTTTCATGCCGAGTACCTGGCATTGACGTAAAGCACCAACAAACCGTTGGGCTCGACCTAAATAAGGATTCGATTCGGCCATGAACACTCTCAATTGAACCGTTAATGTCTAACTTGATAATAGACGTAAAATATCAAAGGCGTTATACAACATTATGCGTCACAGCCCTAGCCCCAACCGTCTAGAAAAATATAATCACATCAATTATGAAAGTTTTTATCAGTAAAGACTCAATAATAAGACATAAAAAAACCCTCAAGATTACATTTAAACCTTGAGGGCTATATGGATATTAAATTTTTAAACGGATTCTACCAACCTGTTTTTTCTTTTAATGCTGAGCCAATTTCAGCCAAAGAACGTACAGTGGTAACACCTGCATCTTGCAATGCTGCAAACTTCTCATCAGCAGTGCCTTTACCACCTGATATGATTGCCCCAGCATGCCCCATACGTTTACCTGCAGGTGCTGTAACACCAGCTATGTAAGACACGACAGGTTTACTTACATATTCTTTAATATAAGCAGCCGCCTCTTCTTCGGCAGTACCACCTATCTCACCAATCATAACAATTGCTTGTGTTGAAGGGTCTTCTTCAAACAATTTCAATACATCAATAAAATTTGTACCTGGAATTGGATCTCCACCAATCCCCACGCACGTCGACTGACCAAAACCATAATCTGTTGTCTGCTTAACCGCTTCATAAGTCAAAGTACCAGAACGAGATACGATTCCAACTTTGCCAGGTAAGTGGATATGACCAGGCATAATACCAATCTTACTTTCACCAGGTGTAATCACACCCGGGCAGTTTGGACCAATAAGCGTAACGCCTAGCTCATCGCACTTAACCTTGCACTCAAGCATATCTAAAGTTGGTATACCCTCGGTGATACACACAACAAGTGCCACACCAGAGTTAGCCGCCTCTAAGATAGAGTCTTTACAAAACGGTGCAGGCACATAAATAACCGATGCATCAGCGCCTGTCGCAGTAACTGCTTCATCCATTGTATTAAATACAGGTAAACCCAAATGCGTTGTGCCTCCCTTTCCTGGAGTAACACCGCCTACCATATTCGTTCCGTATTCAATCGCTTGTTCGCTATGGAACGTACCCTGACTACCGGTAAAACCCTGGCAAAGCACTTTCGTATTTTTATTAATTAAAATACTCATTATGAGTTCCCCGTCGCTTTAACTACTTGCTGCGCAGCATCTGTCAAACTTGTTGCAGCAATAATATCCAATCCGCTCTCTGCTAATTTGGTCGAACCCAACTTGGCATTATTACCTTCTAATCGCACCACTACAGGGACTTTTACACCAACCTCTTTAACTGCACCAATAATACCTTCAGCAATCATATCGCAACGCACAATACCGCCAAAAATATTAACCAAAACGGCCTTAACTTTATCGTCAGATAAAATTATTTTAAATGCCTCTGCTACACGTTCTTTTGTTGCACCGCCCCCAACATCTAAAAAGTTTGCAGGGTCGCCACCATAGATTTTAACTATATCCATCGTCCCCATGGCTAAGCCAGCACCATTTACCATACAACCAATATTGCCATCTAAAGCAACGTAATTTAATTCCCATCCAGCTGCTTCAGCTTCGCGAGCATCTTCTTGAGAAGGGTCCTGCATAGCCACTAATTCAGGATGTCGATATAAAGCATTACTATCAATACCGATCTTTGCATCTAGGCAATGTAAATTACCTTGTGTGGTAATTACTAACGGATTAATTTCCAACAATGCTAAGTCTTTCTCTACAAATAACTTAGCAAGGCCTAAAAATATTTTTACAAATTGCTTTATTTGATCACCTTTCAAACCAAGCTTGAAAGCCAGATCACGACCCTGATAAGGTTGCGCACCAGTTAAAGGATCAATAATAGCTTTAAGTATTTTTTCTGGAGTCTCGTGAGCCACTTTTTCAATTTCGACACCACCTTCGGTAGATGCCATAAAAACAACTCTACGTGTAGAACGATCTACGACAGCACCCAAATATAATTCTTGATCTATATCCGTACAATCTTCTACTAAAATCTTACTAACTGGCTGGCCTTTTTCATCTGTTTGGTAGGTAACTAAATTTTTACCCAACCACTTTTCAGCAAACGCTTTTATTTCTTCCTTGGTTTCCACTAGCTTTACACCGCCAGCTTTACCACGACCACCAGCATGAACTTGTGCTTTAACAACCCACTTAGTTCCGCCTATTTTATCTGCCGCAGCTGCAGCTTCTTCAGGCGTATCACACGCTATTCCACTGGATACGGGTAAACCGTACTCAGCAAATAGTTGTTTACCTTGATATTCATGTAAATTCATTGATACCCCTGATTTTTATTGAATAAAGCATACGAATGATAAAACTTTATGCATTCGTGTTTATTTTGAACCTTATACCAAAATAACAGATTAAAAGACACTAGAGCAACCTAACCTTTAGTAGTAGTTAACTTACTTACATTTTATATTTCTTGGTACTTTTAATGCTAGCTTGTGAAATGAAAACTTTTTTGCATTTTAAATAGGCAATATTTGCCAAAAAGATTATTTTACGTACATATTTCAACCCAATAAAACTAAAAAAGCCCAACCGATTTACGGTTGAGCTTAATTTAAACAATAAAAATATTATTTAAAAATTTTATCTGCGTTTTCGGTTTGCTTTATGGATAGCGTGATTATTAACAGATAAAGCAGCCTCATGAACGGCTTCTGACAATGTAGGATGAGAGAACACCATCATACCTAAATCTTCGGCACTTGATCCAAACTCCATTGCGATAACCACTTGCTGAACCAAATCTCCAGCACTAGGGCCAATTACACTGGCTCCTAAAATAGTATCTGTTTCAGCATCTGCAATAATCTTTACAAAACCAGCTGTATCATTAGCTGCCATAGCACGACCAACCGCAGCAAATGGGAACATACCAACGTTGTATTTTTCACCATCCGCCTTTAGTTCATCTTCACTTCTGCCCACCCAAGCAATTTCAGGGTGCGTATAAATAACAGATGGTATGCAATCATAATTGATTTGAGCTTTATGACCTGCTATACGCTCTGCAACCATTACACCTTCTTCTGATGACTTATGCGCCAACATAGGCCCACGCACAACATCACCAATAGCATAAATTCCAGGAGCATCTGTAGCACACTGATCATTTACAAACACAAAACCACGTTCATCTAGATTCACACCTGCATCTTGTGAGAATAAGTTTTCCGTGTAAGGTCTACGACCAACCGCAACAATTAACTTATCAAAAGTGATGGTTTTCTCACCTTCATTATCCGTGTAAGAAACAATCACCTCTTGTTTCTTACCCTTTCCTTTAATTTCGGTGCCTGTTAATCGGGCTCCAAGCATTACGTTAACGCCTTGCTTTTTAAATTGCTTAGCCGCTTCTTTCCCAACTTGAGAATCTACCAAATGCAGGAATCTATCCTGCGCTTCTAATACGGTTACCTCAGAACCTAAACGATTCCAAACACTGCCTAGTTCAAGACCGATAACTCCAGCACCAATCACACCTAGTCGCTTAGGTGCTTCTGCAAACTCTAAAGCACCAGATGAGTCAACAATCACACCTTCTGTTAATGGTGCTGGTGGTATCTCAACTGGTACAGAACCCGTTGCAATAATAATATTTTCAGCTTCTAACACCTGAACATTTCCAGCATGGTCGGTAAATTCTACTTTTTTACCCGCTATGATTCTACCAAAGCCTTCTAACGCTGTTACGCCATTTGCCTTAAATAAACCTGCTACACCAGTTGTTAATTGCTTAACAATTGAATCTTTACGCTCAAGCATTTTACTTACATCGATTTTTATATCTTTAGCTGTAATGCCATGAATTTCATAATTATCTTTTGCTTCCTCATACTTATATGAAGAATCCAACAATGCTTTTGAAGGAATACAGCCAACATTCAAACATGTCCCACCGTATACACCCTTACCTTCTTTATTTAACCATTTGTCGATACAGGCCGTTTTCAAACCTAACTGAGCAGCACGAATTGCAGCAACATAGCCACCAGGGCCACCACCAACTACTACTACGTCAAATTTATCTGACATGATTATTTCCTTTGTTCTAATTTTAATTTGGTCATACCAAAACAGAAACAGGCCTGAAAACACAAATTATCAGGCCGCCGATCCCTGATATCTAAATTAGATATCTAATAAAATACGAGCAGGATCTTCTAGTAAATCTTTGATTGCAACTAAGAATTGAACGGCTTCTTTACCATCAATCATTCGGTGATCATAAGATAACGCTAAGTACATCATCGGCCGAATCACAACTTGACCATCTATTGCCATTGGACGATCTTGAATTTTATGCATCCCCATAATAGCTGTTTGAGGTGGATTCAAAATTGGTGTTGATAATAAAGACCCAAAAGTACCGCCATTAGTAATGGTAAATGTTCCACCCTGCATTTCATCAATAGCTAACTTACCTTCTCGGGCTTTATTAGCATAACCGACAATAGCACTTTCAATATCCGCTAATCCCATGGCGTCTACATCACGTAATATTGGAACAACCAAACCTTTCTCAGTTGAAACCGCCACACCGATATCCTGGTAACCGTGATAGACAATATCACCACCGTCGATAGATGCATTGACTGATGGAAAACGTTTAAGCGCTTCTGTCGCAGCTTTAGCAAAGAAAGACATAAAGCCAAGACGAACACCATCATGACGTTTTTCGAATGCTGCTTTATATTGCTTACGCAGTGCCATAACAGCAGTCATATCCACTTCATTGTAAGTGGTTAACATGGCCGCTGTTTGCTGTGCTGTCACCAAACGCTTTGCAATAGTTGAACGAATACGTGTCATAGGAACACGCTTTTCCATTCTACCTGCACTAAAAGATGGCATTGGATTAACAGGTGTATTCGCAGGTGATGCTGCCAAAGGTGCTGGCTTTGATGCAGCAACAGGTACAGGTGCCGCCGTCACAGCAGCTGCCTTAATATGATTTAAAACATCTTCTTTAGTTATACGCCCATCTTTTCCTGTGGCTTTTACTTGAGCTAGATTAATCTCTTTTTCTTCAGCCAGCTTTCTAGCTGCTGGATTAACTTTACCGTCGTCGCGAGAAGCTTCTTGAGTCGCAGACTCAGCAGCAGGAGCAGGTGAACTGCCCGCTGCTCCATTTTCAAACGTTGCAATAACTTCAGCGCTTAAAATAGTCTCGCCTTCGGCCTTTAGTATTTCTGAGATCACGCCATCATTTTGCGCAACCACTTCCAATACAACTTTATCGGTCTCAATATCAACCAAAAGTTCATCACGACTAACGGCTTCTCCTGGCTGCTTATACCAAGTGGCAATCGTTCCATCTGCAACAGACTCAGGGAAAACCGGGGCTTTTATTTCTACACTCATATTCTTATTCCTAATTCCTTGTTGCCACTGCCTTACAGGCCAAGTGCATCTTTGATCAATTGCTCTTGTTGCTCTAAGTGCAACGCCATATAACCTGCCGCTGGAGAGGCTGACGCATCTCGTCCGGCATAATCCAAATACAACTTAGGATTTAATTCATGCACCACACGGCGCATGTGGTGCTGACTGCTATACCATGCACCTTGATTCATTGGCTCTTCTTGACACCAAACGGTTCCTTCTAATTTGGTATATGACGAAAGAGCTGCTAACAATTCTTTTTCAGGGAATGGATAGATTTGCTCAATTCGAACTATGGCAACATGCTTTAGCTCTTCTGTTCGACGACGATCGATCAGATCGTAGTAAACTTTACCGCTACAAAGAACAAGACGCTTAACATCTTTTGGATTAACGTCTTCTATTTCTGGAATTACGTTTTGGAACTCACCATTCGCTAAATCTTCTAGCGTGCTAATGGCTTCTTTATGTCTTAACAAACTTTTTGGTGACATGATCACTAAAGGTTTGCGTAATGGACGCATTGCCTGTCTACGAAGCAAGTGGAATATTTGTGCAGGAGTAGACGGAACAACCACCTGTATATTGTGCTCAGCACACAATTGAAGGTAACGCTCCAATCGAGCTGAACTATGCTCAGGACCCTGGCCTTCATAACCATGTGGTAGCAACATAGTCAAACCACACAAACGGCTCCATTTATGTTCGCCACTGGAAATAAATTGGTCCATTACAACTTGGGCTCCGTTGGCAAAATCACCAAACTGGGCTTCCCAAATAACCAACATATTTGGTGTAGTCGTTGAATATCCATATTCGAAACCTAAAACAGCTTCTTCAGATAACAACGAATCATGAATCGTATAAGTTGGCTGATCTTCACTCATATTTTGCAATGAGCAATAAGACTCTCCATCTTTTTGATTATGCAAAACCGCATGGCGATGAGAGAACGTACCACGCCCAACATCTTGGCCCGTTAAACGGATGGGATAACCCTCATCCAATAACGTTGCGTACGCCATTGTTTCGGCGAACCCCCAGTTGATAGGCAACGCACCCGCAGCCATTTTTTCACGATCTTGGAGTATTTTGTTTACTTGGCGCTGAACCTGAAATCCTTCAGGTACTTTTTGCATTTGATTAGCAAGCTCTTGCATACGCTTAAGATCACATTGTGTACTTATTACCAAATCATTATCGTGACCAAGGTAAGGGCTCCAATCAACAAAGTTTTCAGATTTAGGCGTGGTTACCAAGCTTTTAACTACGTGTTTACCGTCTTCTAGCGCGTTACGGTAATCCTCTTCCATTTGCTTAGAAAGTGCCTGATCTACTACCCCTGAATCTTCTAATGTTTGAGCATATAATGTGCGAGTAGTTTGCAAACCTTTGATTATTTTATACATCAAGGGTTGAGTTGCGGATGGTTCATCTGCTTCATTGTGACCGCGACGGCGATAACAAACTAAATCGATAACAACGTCTTTTTTAAATTCATTTCGATAATCAACAGCTAACTGAGTAATAAATAAAACAGCTTCAGGGTCATCTCCATTAACATGGAGAATAGGAGCCTGAACCATTTTCGCTACATCGGTTGCATACTCAGTAGAACGAACATCTTCTCGTTTATTGGTAGTGAAACCCACTTGGTTATTAACAACAATATGAATTGTGCCACCAGTCTTATAGCCACGAGTTTGCGACATTTGGAATGTTTCCATTACAACGCCCTGACCAGCAAACGCTGAATCACCGTGGATACTAATAGGAACAACCGTTTCACCCGTTTTATCTCCACGACGATCTTGACGAGCCCTAACTGAACCCTCAACTACAGGAGATACGATTTCTAGATGCGATGGGTTAAACGCCAAGGCCAAATGTACTTCGCCACCAGGGGTTAACACATTGGAGCTGAAACCTTGGTGATATTTCACATCGCCTGAATGATCAAATTGAACCTTGCCATCAAATTCATCAAACAAATCAGAAGGCGCTTTACCTAGGGTGTTAATCAAAAGGTTTAGACGACCACGGTGAGCCATACCAATTACTATTTCTTTGGCACCATAAGTTCCGCAGCGCTGAATGATTTCATCCATCAATGGAATCAGTGTTTCACCACCTTCCAAACCAAAACGCTTAACACCAGGGTACTTAGACCCAAGATACTTCTCTAAGCCCTCAGCAGCCGTTAAGCGCTCTAATAAGTGCGTCTTGGCTTCAGTACTGTATTCAGGTTTCGAACGTACACTTTCAATGCGCTGCTGAAACCAACGCTTTTCAGCCGTATCAACAATATGCATAAATTCAGAACCAATACTCTGACAGTACGTGGTCTCTAACGCGTCCACTATTTCTGCAAGTGTTGCTTCTTCTTTACCAATAAAGAGCGAACCTGTCTGGAAAACACTGTCCATATCGGCTTCGGTTAATTCGTGATATCGCAATTCTAAATCAGGAACTTGCTCACGCTCCATAATTCCCAATGGATCAAGCTTGGCATGCTGATGACCACGAAAACGATAAGCATTAATCAGCTGAAAGACTCGCAACTGTTTTTGATCATAGCCACTTGAAACTTGGCTTTGAGTTGCTTGACCAGCGGCATAACTGCGCTGATTTTTTGAAATTAGTAAGAATTGTTCTTTGATTGGGCTATGAGGTATATCGTGAGTCGCCCCACCTTCTGCCCTAGGAAGCGTCCCAAAATAACTGCGCCACTGTTCTGGTACAGAATTAGGATCTGTTAAATAACGTTCGTACAGCTCTTCTATATATGACGCGTTGCCCCCAGCTAACTGAGAGTTGCCCCATAGCTGCTCCATCGAGCTTTCCTGCATGATAAAACCACCTTAAATGACGTATATAGGATACTGATGGCAGAACCTCTCTGTTGTGGATCGACAGCTGACCGGATTAGGCCTGAAGTTCATGAATCAGTACGGGGGTTACCCGTTTCCCGACTAGTACTTAATTACAGCCTAGCAAATATGATGCTAATAGGCCTATTTTTTATATTTTTTTTGTACACCATGTGTCTGATGTATCATTCTTACTCTTGTTATGCAAAAAATAAAGGGGCTATTACGCCCCTTTATTCTTAGATTTCGCGAGACAACAACATGTTGCGGATATGTCCGATTGCTCTAGTAGGATTTAATCCTTTAGGGCATACATTCACACAGTTCATAATACCGCGACAACGGAAAACGCTGAACGGATCATCTAAACTGTCCAAACGCTCTTGCGTTGAAGTATCACGGCTATCAGCCAAAAAGCGATATGCTTGTAATAAGCCAGCTGGACCAATGAACTTATCAGGATTCCACCAGAAAGATGGGCAAGCAGTTGAACAGCAAGCACAAAGAATACATTCGTACAGGCCATCTAACTTAGCACGCTCTTCTGGAGACTGGAGACGCTCAATCGCAGGAGCTGGAGTATTATTCTGAAGAAAAGGATTAACTTTCTCAAACTGCTGATAAAACATGCTCATATCGATTACAAGGTCACGGATAACCGGAAGACCTGGTAATGGACGAAGAACAAGCTTATTACCCTTAACCGCTTCAGAAATTGGTGTAATACACGCCAATCCATTTTTACCGCTGATGTTTACACCATCAGAACCACACACACCTTCACGGCATGAGCGACGGTAAGCAAGCGATGAATCCTGCTCTTTAATTAATGCCAAAACATCAAGAACCATTAGGTCCTTACCAGATGGAATATCCACCTCGTAATCTTTCATGTATGGCGCAGCATCTGTTTCTGGGTTGTAACGGTATACGCTAACTAACATTTTCTCTCTCCCCCACTCTTAATATTTACGTTCTTTTGGTGGGAATGCGTCCATTGTTTTTGGCGCAAAGTTCACTGCACGCTTACCAATAGTCTTGGTCAGCGGGAAGTACACCGAATGGCACAACCAGTTTACATCATCACGCTCAGTGAAATCGTTACGGGCGTGAGCACCACGAGATTCCTTACGGACTTCTGCTGCAACTGCTGTTGCAACGGCTACCTCGTAAAGATTATCAAGTTCTAACGCTTCGATACGGGCAGTGTTATACGCAGAAGACTTATCTTCAAGATACGTATTCTTAACGCGCTCACCGATCTCTTTAAGCATATCTAAACCTTTCTGCATGGCTTCGCCTTCGCGGAATACGCCAAAGTAAAGTTGCATGCATTTTTGAAGATCAGCACGTACTTTCGCAACCGGCTCTCCAGATGTAGAGTTGTTCAAACGATTTAAACGGCCCATGGCACGTTCAACATCTTCATCACGAGCATCAACTGTATCAAAGCCTTCACGGAAGCTTTTCTCAATTTGAATACCAGCAGCACGACCAAATACAACAAGATCTAGTAATGAGTTGCCACCTAAACGGTTAGCACCATGCACCGATACGCAAGCCGCTTCGCCACAGGCATAAAGACCATCAATGACTTCATCTTTACCATCAGCAGTAATGGTTAATGCTTGACCGCCAATGTTAGTTGGAACACCACCCATCATATAGTGACACGTAGGCACAACTGGGATTGGCGCTTTAACTGGGTCAACGTGAGCAAATGTACGAGACAGCTCAAGAATACCAGGAAGCTTAGCGTT
>JAWUVN010000009.1:0-69953 GCA_034112345.1 Bermanella sp.
TGGAAGCGATAATAAAATTAAAGCGGGGCTTCGGCTGTATAGTGAAGGAAGTCCGTATGACTTAGATGAATTTTATGCCCGTGGTGTTTTAGATTTGCCAAAATTAGATGTTGATTACTGGCTAGAAAAAATAACTGATGTATCGATTTTTGATGAGTTTTCGGCTTCTAGTCAATAAAGTATAGAATTTCAAAATGGCTTGTTGAATTACGCAAAACTGAATCTTGCGAGCCGAACAGTTTCTTTACCCAATGTTAAAACTTTTAAAAATGTCAGCACAGAATTATGGCTCAAACAAAAAAGTTCAGATACCTGGACTGTATGGTTAGAAAATGCACTATTTACTATCGATAGTAAGAAATGGAACTTGAGTGATTTGGCGCTAAAATTATCCAAAAATTTGGTTGGTAATCGCTGGCATAGCTATATAGCTGAAGCGGATATTAATGAAACTTATGAATTAATTGACAGTTTAAATTTAATGCCAAAAAGTGTTGCAGATATTTACAGTGATCTGATGCCTTCTGGTGGGCTTAATAATCTTAATATTATTTTTCAGACAGATAGCGCTAACCCAGACGCACCTGCCATTTTAACATTAGCAGGTGCTCTGAATGGTGTGTCTACAAAAGCACATGAGTCTATTCCTGCACTAAAGAATATAAACGGAGTAATTGCTGCAGAGAAAAAAAGTGGTCGGGTTCAATTTGAAGGTCAAAATATTGAGATTGATTTTCCTGAAATTTATTCAAATCCATTTGAAATTAGTCAAGGAAAGGGTCAGGTTGATTGGCGTATTTTTAATGACGGGTTCCAAGTTTTAGGTAATGGCTTAAACGTTCAAATGCCTGGTGTTAAAAGCCTGAAAGGCGGATTTGATGTATTTATACCCACATTGAAAAATGGAAAAACAGGTTACTTAGAATTGAACTTAGCCGCAAGTGATACCAGTGTGAAGGCTCACCCAGTGTTGGTGCCGAAAGTTACGCCAAAATCGCTTAATGAATGGTTAGCAAGTGCCTTGCAGGGCGGTATGGTAAATGCGGGTCAATTTTATTTTTACGACTCTATTGCCCCTGGCGCTTCAGATCCTGTTTTAGAACTCTATTTAGACACCGAAAATTCCGAGTTGACGTACCTTGAAGGCTGGCCATCAATAAAGGATATAACTGGCAAGGTGCTGGTAAAGAATACAGATGTATTTGGTACATTTACTACAGGGTCATCATTGGGCGGTAAGCTTTCATCTGCACAAATTATTTATAAATATGAGCCAGAACCTTATCTTTGGGTCGGCGCTAATATGGTTGGTTCAAGTGACGGTCTATTTTCTTATTTTAAAGTAACGCCTTTAAAAAATCTTATTGGAGATGTTTTCAAAAATTGGTCAATGCAAGGTACTCAAACCACTTCGCTAGGATTAAAGATTCCAATGGAAGGAAGCATTGAAAATATTAAAGTAGATGTATTAAGTAAGTTATCTCATTCTACTTTGAATTTGGCAGATATTGGTTTGAGTGTATCTGATGTAAATGGCTCCATCAGCTATAAAACCAGTACAGGGCTCGTGTCTCCAAAATTAACGGCGTCTATGTGGGGTGAATCAATAGCCGCTGCTATATCAACCGAGATGTTCGATAGGAATATGAAAACAGATATTCAATTTTCTGGGATGTTGAATGCGGGGCAATTAAAAGAATGGCTAAAATTATCGTTATTAGAGCCTGTCTCTGGGAAAAGTTTAGTTAACGGTAGTGTACTTATTGATACACGTGATCAGGGTTTTACGGGCTTGAGGTTTGGGTCTAGTCTAGAGGGAGTCTCGATCGACTTACCAGGTAACTTTTCGAAAAATAAGAAAGAAAAGTTAGAGCTAATAGGGAGTTTTGCATTAGGTGAAAAACAAGTTTTTAAATTGTCTTATGACAAGCGAGTTAACTTAGCTTTAGCATTAGAGGGTGGGCGCTTAACCTCTGGACAGGTTTACCTTGGTGAAATAGAAGCTTATGTACCGTCAGAGCCTGGCATTGAAATTAGTGGGCACTTAGCTAGAGTCAATTTCGATAAATGGCTAGATGTTTGGAGGCGTATTCAGACATCCCCTTATTCCACCTCAAATAGCCCCTCTGGAAATTCAGTTATATCAGGTGCCGAAGTTGAATTAGCACCTAACCCTATTCGTAAGTTAGACGTTAGTGTTGACCGTTTTTATTACAGCGATTTCAGTTTTGAACAAGTTAATGCAATTATCAATCAATCGAATAATGTATGGGAGTTCAATGTTGACGCCCCTGTTGCAAAGGGCGTCATTACGCTTGATCCCAAAAAACCTTTGAAGGTTGCGTTAGACTATTTTCACTGGCCAGCACTGACAGATAACTCCGATACTAAAAAAGATTCAGATCCTTTGGCTAATATTGACCCAATGACCTTTCCAGAGATGAACATGAATGTTTCAGAAGTTTTTATCGGTCCTAGAAACTTTGGGCGTTGGAAGCTAGATGTTAGTTCGATTGATAATGGAGTTAGATTTTCTAATATTGATGGCTTAATTAAAAAACTAGGGGTCAAAGGAAGTGTTTATTGGGTTAAACCTAAGAACGCTGCACTTAAGCAGGTTACAACAACCGATTTACAATTAACAAGCAATGATGTTGGCGGAATCCAGAAAGGGTGGAGAATTAAACCGGCTGTTGAAGCTAAATATGCAAAGATTAATACGATAATGAAATGGAGCGGCAGTCCAGCAAAACCTAAAGTTGATACCATCTCTGGAAAGTTAGATATACATTTAAAGGATGGCCGGTTCATTGAAGCAGGTGATGCAGGTTCACTTAGCGCTTTTGGTTTGTTGAATTTTTCAGCCATAGGTCGTCGATTAAGATTAGACTTTAGTGATGTATATGAAAGTGGTTTTCACTTTGACGATGTGAAAGGGAAGGCCGTTATTGACAAAGGAATTATTAAAGTTGTTGATACATTAGAAGTAGATGGTCCATCTGCGAAGTTTGCAGCATCAGGTACGATAAATTTAAATACTAAAGAATTAAATCAAGAGCTATCCGCTACATTTCCTATTACTGGATCGCTTCCTTTAATGGCTATTATTGCAGGTTTTGCTCCTCCTATTGCAGCCTCTTTATTTGTCGGAGAGCGATTAGTTGGCGCTGAAATTGAAAAGTTTACAAGTGCGACTTATAAGTTATCTGGCACGTGGGATGAGCCAAAGCTTGAACTGGTAAAACGTTTTGATAACGATATTGAAGGAAAAAAAGATAGAAGTTTTTGGTACAGAATGAAAAATTTTTTTGGTGTGGGTGATAATTCATGAAAGTAGCTGCTGTTCAGATGACAAGTACATCTGATCACTTAACGAATATGAAGGTGGCAGAAAAATTGATTGTTGATGCTTCCTCTAAACATGTTCGATTAGTGGTATTACCTGAAATGTTTGCGTGTATTGGTGTCGCTGACCAAACTGAATTGGCGCAGCAGTTTTTTACGAAAGAAAATTTGATTGCAACCATTGGCTCATGGGCCAAATCTAATAATATGTATATTATTGCTGGTTCGGTACCTTTTTCTTCTAGTGACGCTAATCGAGTGTATGCAGCGTGTTTTGTGTTTTCTCCTAATGGAGATATATTGACCCAGTATAATAAAATGCATTTATTTGATGTGAGTGTCGGCGACGAAAAAGGCGTATATCGAGAATCAGCAACATTTGTTGCCGGAGATGCGCCTGTGGTAGTCGATATTGATAGCAAGCCTTTAGGCTTGAGTATTTGTTATGATTTACGCTTTCCTGAACTTTATCAGAATTATCAAAAGTCTAATTGTTTGATAATGACGGTGCCATCTGCATTCACGTATCAAACAGGGCAAAAGCACTGGGAAACATTGCTTAGAGCTCGAGCCATAGAAACCCAAAGTTTTATTATTGCAGCCAATCAGTCTGGTACGCATGATGATGGACGGAAAACATGGGGGCATTCGATGATCGTGTCGCCTAGTGGGGATATTCTAAGCGAGGTAAAGACAGAAGGCGCTGGAATGGCTGTGGCAGATTTAAACTTTGAAGAGCAAGCATTGCTGAAATCAGCAATGCCGCTTAATAATCATAAACGATTATAGAACTTAATCGTTTTCTTTGTAGTGGCTTTTAATGCATAAGAACAGTTTTCTGGCGGCTGTTTTTCCTGTGTTAGGTGCTAAGTCTGGGTTTGCATCCTTAGCTTCTTGCTCTTTTACCGCATTGCGAATAAGAGCTCGTAAGTTTTGCATATCAATTACATCAAATTCATCAGCGAATGATTTTAAAGCATCGTTACCATTATTTATTAACAGATCTCGCCATCTTTCTTGTTGATGTAAAATTCGGTTGTAGATTTCACTACTAGGGTTCAGTTTATCTAAAGCCTCATTAACTTCATCTAAATTTTCTGAGCGCATGACACGGCCAACATATTGTAGGTGGCGACGTCTTGCTTCATTCTTTTTAATGCGGTGCCACTCTTCTACTGCTTGAGCCATAGTGTCAGACAGAGGTATTTTGGCTAACTGTTTTTTAGGAAGCTCACAAATTTTTTGTCCCAAATCTTGTAAAGCATGCATTTCGCGTTTTACTTGAGACTTACTTGGGCCTGAATATTCTTCAAACTCTTCTTCGATATCCGTCATACTAGATCCTACAAATAAAATGCGGCGGCTAAACCTAAAAATGCAAAAAAGCCCACAACATCGGTCACTGTGGTCAATACCACACTGCCGGCTAATGCGGGGTCAATATCCATTCTTTTTAATAGAACAGGCAAGAATGCACCAGCAAGTGCAGCTACAACTAAATTAATGATGATGGCTAAGCCGATAATAATGGAGATCATTATGTCAGAAAACCAAAGGTAAGTGACGCCAGCAATAACCAGTGCCCAAAGGATACCGTTGCTAAGGCCTACAATAAATTCTCGATTTAATAGCCAGCCAATATTTTTGGAGTCTATATGTCCAATAGCTTGTCCGCGAATCACCAGTGTTAGGGTTTGACTGCCAGCAACACCACCCATGCTGGCAACAATTGGCATCAGTACTGCCAATGCAACCACTTGATCAATGGTGGCTTGAAATAAACCTATAACAGCGCTGGCCATGAATGCGGTAATTAAGTTAATACCAAGCCAAACCGCCCTGCGGCGGCTAGTTTTAAATGCTGGTGCAAAAGTATCTTCATCTTCACCTAGGCCAGCCATGCTCATAAGAGAGTGGTCGCCGTCTTCTCTGATTACATCTACCACGTCATCAATGGTGATACGACCTAAAAGCTTACCATCGTGAGTATCCACAACAGGCGCTGATATTAAATCGTGACGTTCAAATAACTGTGCAACTTTTGAGTCATGCATATCAGCGTCAATGGTTATGACATTCGTATTCATAACTTCTCGAACAGTGGCGTCACCTTCAGTAACTAAAATCTTATTTATTGGCAGTAATCCAATAAACTCATCCTTTCGATTGACCACTAGCAGGTTGTCAGTCATATCAGGCAGGCTTTTATGACGACGCAAGTAGCGCAGTACAACTTCTAAGGTGATGTCGGGGCGAACTGTCACCGTATCGGTGTTCATTAGTCCGCCAGCGCTGTCCTCTGGGTAGGACAGGACCGCCTCTATTCGAGCACGGTCTTGGCTGTCCATCGTGGTAAGTACTTCACGAGTGACTGTATTTGGCAGGTTTTGTAAAAGATCGGCAATATCATCGGCATCAAGGTCGGACATGGCATTCGCCATTTCCTGAACACTCATTTGATTCAATAGCCAGGTTTGCAGTTCATCGCTTAGGTGTTGAAGGACTTCACCTTCATTTTCACCTTCGATTAATTCCCAAAGTAACTTACGTTCTTTAGGTGGGGAAGATTCTAATAAATGAGCAACGTCAGCAGGTTGTAAATCGCTGTTAATGATTCGGCTAACTTGGGCAAGGGCGCCACTTTCTAATGCGACACCTAGGTGCTGGATTTTCTTTAGCTGTCTTTCGCCTCTAGGCATAAGCTACCCCTTGTCTTAAGCGCGCAATTGTACCTGTAAAGGCACAGGCAGGCTATGACTTAAGTGTAGTCTAATGTGCTGTGAGCTTATGATTTTTCAGGATTTTTTAGTCGATTAAAGGTTATTCGTCTTCATCGAAACGATTGTTTATTAGGTTGATAATGGCATCCATAGCAGCTTGCTCATCATCACCATCGGTTTTAATGGATATTTCACAGCCTTTACTGGCCGCTAGCATCATGACAGACATAATGCTTTTACCATCAATTTCTTTGCCACCAAAAGCGATTTTAACCTTGCTTGAAAATGCTGTGGTGGTGGAAACCAGCTTGGCAGCAGCTCGGGCGTGAAGCCCAAGTTTATTGATGATGGTGATGTTGTTTTCTATCATATTTTTTGAATAAAAGTGAGTATGACACTACCTTAGCGACACACTAACCCAGTGTCTAGCGCAAACATTGGGTTAGAAAAGTACATGGCAAGTATCGTCTTATATTTTTTTTGCTTGAGGAGGCTTACGTGACTATTGAGATAGCTCCCTGTGGCGTAGCTGAACATTATTGAATTTATCTTGGTAATGGGCGAATAATCGTTCTGCCATAAAGACGCTTCGGTGTTGTCCACCTGTACAGCCTATGCTCACAGTCATGTAGGTACGGTTATTGTCTTGGAACTCTGGTAGCCAGCGCTTTAAGAAACCATCTATATGTTGAAACATATCTTGCACACTTTGCTCTGCTTCAAGAAAGTTAACAACTGGTATGTCTTGTCCTGTGTATTTCCTTAACTGCGGATCCCAGTATGGGTTAGGTAGGCAGCGCACATCAAAGACTAGATCGCTGATTTTAGGGATGCCATGCTTAAACCCAAATGATTCAAACAGCAACGACATTTCATTGCCACGCTTTTTCACCACTCTGTCTTTAATCATACTACGAAGCTGGTGCATGGAGAGGTGTGTTGTATCGACCGAAAGGTCTGCCATGTCAGCAATATGGTGCAGTACTTTGCTTTCTTGGTTGATGGCTTCCATTAAGGGGACATCAGGGCCTGTAAGAGGGTGCTTGCGTCGAGTCGCGCTAAAGCGGGTTAGTAGAGTATCAGGGTCGGCATCTAGGTAGATAATCTCCAACTTAAACTGAGATGTATCAAGGTTATTAACAATGTCTGAAAAATTGGCTAAATCGGTGGGAATATTACGAGCATCAATACTGACTGCCATATCCACTTCAACTTCATTGTTCAGTTGCTGCTCAATCAATGTTGGTAATAAGCCCACTGGCAGGTTATCGATGCTGTAATAGCCTAAATCTTCTAATACGTTTAATGCCGTACTTTTTCCAGATCCACTTCGACCACTGATAATGACCAGTTTCATAGATTGCCTTTGATGATTATAGAATCAGTTTGAAAGGGTATCATTACGCATATTGAATAATAAAAAAAGGTTATTGAGTGATACGCTGATAGAGATCTTCACTTGAGGTGGCTTGTCGTAATTTGTTCCGTAGATCCTCGTCGTTAAATTTTTGCGCAAGCATGCTGAGTGTTTGTAAGTGTTGTTCAGTGGCTTCTTCAGGCACCAGTAACACAAATACTATATCAACAGGTTTGCGGTCAATGGAGTCAAAATCCACTGGCTCATCCAAAACAAACAATGCGCCCAAAGTTTCATCGCATTCTTGTAATCGACTATGTGGAATAGCAATCCCTTCTCCAATTCCCGTGCTGCCCAATTTTTCACGGGCAATTAACCGCTCGTAAATTTCGTCAGATTGAGAGTCTTCGATATTGTCTGCAAGAAAGGTGCTGATGTGTTCTATAACGCGTTTTTTACTCGTACATTGCGCACCCAATTGGGTGCGCTCTGGTGTGAGTATTTGAGAGATACTTGAGCTCATAAGGGTTAGTGGGTACTTCCATTACGATGATTTGTTGTTTTTTCTTTGTGTTTGATAAGTTGACGATCAAGCTTGTCTGCTAGGCCGTCTATAGCGGCATACATATTATCGTCATCGGCGTTGGCATGTAGATCTGCACCAGCTGCGTGCAAGGTTGCCTCGGCTTTCTGTATCTGTTTTTCAACGGTTAATGTTACTTGAACATTAGTGATGTTGTCGAAGTGTCTTTCCAGTTTCTCAACCTTTGAATGAACATAGTCTTTCAGGGCTTGAGTGACTTCAACATGGTGGCCGCTGATATTAATTTGCATAGATGGCTCCTACCGTTGGCACCCCAGGATTAGGGTGCGTTAATTAGCTGATAACCTTTAGTATAGGCTACCCGCGAAAACCGGGGCTAACTTGGGTCAATTATTTAAACCAACCGCTTACGCTCATTCGAAGGTGGTATTTGCATGGCTTCGCGGTACTTAGCTACAGTACGCCTTGCAACCTTGATGCCTTCTTCCTCTAACATAGCTGCAATTTTACTGTCACTAAGAGGTTTTTTAGCGCTTTCTACTGCTATTAACTTTTTAATCATGGCTCGAATGGCTGTGGATGAGCACTCGCCACCACTGGTTGTACTTACATGGCTAGAGAAGAAGTATTTAAGTTCAAATATTCCTCTTGGAGTATGCATGTATTTCTGTGTGGTTACCCGTGAAATGGTGGATTCATGCATACCTACTGCTTCTGCAATGTCATGCAGAACCAGTGGTTTCATGGCTTCGTCACCTTCTTCAAAGAAGTCTAATTGAAACTCGACAATCTTTGTGGCCACTTTTAATAGGGTTTCATTACGGCTTTGTATGCTTTTTAGAAACCAGCGGGCTTCTTGTAAGTGATCTTTGATAAAGTTGTTATCTGGACTCGAGTCTGCACGCTTTACCATGGACGCGTACTGTTCGTTTATGCGCAGTTTTGGGGCAATATCTGGATTTAACTCAACACGCCAATCATCCTTAACTTGACGAACAATTACATCAGGAATCACATACTCGCTGGATTGAGGCGCTATTTGTGAGCCTGGGCGAGGATTCAGTTCTTGAATACCTCTAATGACCGTTTTTAGCTCTTCTTCTTTAACTTTTAACTTACGCATAAGGCCTGCGTAGTCTTTAGAGCCAAGTAGGTCGATATGCGAATCAATTAACTTTTGAGCCAGTGGTAGCCATTCAGTTGCTTCTGGCAGCTGACGTAATTGAATAGACAGACATTCTTGTAAGTTACGAGCACACACACCGCTAGGCTCAAAAAACTGGATGCGATGCATGACCGCTTCTACTTCATCCCGCTCAATTTCGAGTTCTGGGTCAAGGCTGGTTAAAATGTCATCTAAATCTACTTTTAGATAGCCGTCGTCATCGATGCCTTCAATGATATTAATGGCAATTAAGCGATCATTATCAGACATGGGTGTTAGATTCAGTTGCCACAGTAAGTGGTCTTGGAGATCGTCTGTGGTGCCATTTCGACTATCAAAGTCAAAGTCTTCACCGCCACCACTACTATTGCTCATGGAGTCACTTGTACCAGCGCTTGCTGAGGCTTGCCAAGTATCATCCCAATCACTATCGGTTGGTAAATCGTCAGGAATGGTTTCGGACCAATCGTTTTCTGCAACAGGATCGTCTGAAACGGTTTCTTGAGCCGTAGATATTTCTTCAGGGGTGCTGTTATCAGTTTGCTCGGATTGCGAAGATTGGTCGGTAGGGCTGTCGGCTTCAAACTCTTCCTCTACATCAAGTAGTGGGTTTGAGTCTAAGGCGCTTTGAATTTCGAGTTGTAGGTCAAGGGTTGAAAGTTGTAAAAGTCTAATAGCTTGTTGTAGCTGAGGGGTCATGGTCAGCGATTGACCCATTTTTAATTGAAGCGACGCTTTCATAGGTTTTTACTGCTTATTCCGTAGCAATATATTTGCTGAGATAGATGTTTACTTATGGTTAGAATATACAAGATTACAACTTAAAGTCATCACCTAAATAAATATCTTTTACTAGCTGATTAGATAGTACCGTTTCAGCATCCCCTTCAGCGATGATGTGGCCATTGCCTACAATGTAAGCTTTCTCACATATATCAAGGGTTTCACGTACGTTGTGATCGGTAATTAAGACACCAAGGCCGCGTTCTTTTAATTGTTTTACAATGCTTTTTATATCCCCGACCGAGATAGGGTCAACACCTGCAAATGGTTCGTCTAATAATATAAAAGCAGGGTCTGCAGCCAGCGCTCTGGCAATTTCGACGCGGCGGCGCTCGCCTCCTGATAAGGCCATGCCCAAGCTGTCACGAATATGTTGAATATGAAATTCATCTAGCAGGCTTTCCAGTTTTTCTTTACGCTGGGCTTGAGTTAAATCTGAGCGAGTTTCGAGTATGGCTAAGATATTATTAGTAACAGTTAACTTGCGAAAAATAGAGGCTTCTTGAGGTAAATAGCCAATGCCTTTTTGAGCGCGACCGTGCATTGGTAAGTCAGTAATGTCTTGGCCGTCAATGATGATTTGTCCCTGATCGGCATTGACTAAATTTACAATCATGTAAAAACAGGTGGTTTTACCTGCGCCGTTAGGGCCAAGTAATCCAACTATTTGACCGCTTTCAATGGTCATTGAAACGTCTTTTACAATTTGTCTAGGGCCATAGCTTTTTGCTAGGTTTTTGGCTTGTAATATTGCCACCGATTAAGGTTCCTTATCCGATTTAGGTTGGATAACCATGCGAACTCTGTCTTGCTGCGTGCTGTCCGCTTTTACACGCTGTTCTTTTATTAAATATACAATCTTTTCGCCCGCAAAAACATTGCCTTGTTTTTTTAGCCCAGCATTTTTTAGCAGCGTTAATTCATTATCTATCACATTGTAAATAATGGTCTCACCGTATGCGTGTGTTTTATCTTCAGTATCAGATAAAACTTGTTCGTAGCGGGCTGGCTTACCTTTGGCAATCAGCTGCTGTGTGCCGTCACTGCTTCTAATCAGGGTAACCTTGTCGGCTTGAATAATAAGTGTGCCTTGTACTAGCTCTACATTGCCTGAATAAATAAGCTCACCTTGTAATTTATTTAAGGAGGCTTGATCGCTGCTGATGACGATCTCTTGTTCGTGGTCTGACGGCAGGGCGTAAGTATTAAATGTTAGGCTGGACAGCGCAATAAATATACCGATGATAGCCTTGAGTTTATTGAATATTTGGATCATGTATACCTCGCACTTCAGATTTAAACTGTGTGACCTGGTTGTTCATATTCATATTCATGCCAATGGCTGTTAGCTTAGTGGCATCATTTTCAATGGTAACTTTTGAGTCTGTGTCAGCAATATGATTTTCTAAATCAATATTTAATTGTTCGGTGCTTAAGGAAAACCCACCTTCTGTTTTTTGCATGGGTACAACTTGTATGTTGCCTGTTAAAATTAATTTTTTATCTTGAATTAGTTGGCCACTGTTTGATGTGATTCCCCACTGAGGGATGCTGCCTTGGCGTAAAATTATTTTAGGGCTGTCAAACGTTACAGAGCTGTTGTGAGGATAGTGAGTTGCGTTTTCAGATTCAATTTGTTGATTGAGCTTGCCTTGGCCGCCATAGTTTTCTAAAGACAGTCCTGTGATTATGTAGTCGGGCTCGCTCTCGATGGCACTTTGAGCAATTTGTTTATTATCTTGCTTTTCATCGAGCGTAAAGTAAGCAGCCAGCATAAAAGCAGTGATGATTGTGACGATATATCGCCTGCGCATTAAATAACGCCTGCGCGGAGTAAGTCGTGCATGTTGATGACACCCACAACGCGATGATTGTCGACAGATACCAGTGCGTTAATTTTTTTCTCTTCCATAACTTGCAGCGCTTCTGCGGCCAATTTTTCAGGGTCAATGGTGGCGCAGGATGTTGTCATAACACTGGATACTGGGGTGCTATGAAAATCAATATCTTTATCTAAGGCTCGACGTAAATCGCCGTCTGTAAATATGCCCAATAGCCCGTCATTCTCGTCAAGGACGGTAGTCATTCCCAAGCCCTTTTGTGTCATTTCAATCAATGCATCCTTGATGGGGGTGTTAGCGGATACTCGAGGAATTTGGCTGGCGCAATGCATGATGGTTTTCACCTTTAGTAGTAGGCGACGACCCAGACTGCCTCCTGGGTGACTAAAGGCAAATTGTTCGGCGGTAAACCCTCGGGCTTCTAATAAGCTAATGGCCAGAGCATCACCCATAACAAGAGCAACGGTTGTGCTTGAGCTTGGGGCTAAATCTAACGGGCAAGCTTCTTTATCGACGCCAACATTTAAGTGGCTGTCAGCCGCCATGGCTAGTGTTGACTCGTTCTTGCCTGTCATGGCAATCAAGGGGATGTGAAGGCGTTTTAATAAAGGCAGTAAGGTGGTCACTTCACCAGATTCGCCAGAGTTTGATAAGGCAATCACAACATCATCACTTGTGATCATGCCCATGTCGCCATGTGCCGCTTCACCTGGGTGTACAAAGAAGCTAGGGCTGCCAGTACTGGCCATGGTAGCGGCTATTTTATTGCCAATGTGGCCTGATTTTCCCATGCCTGTAATTACAATGCGGCCTTTGCAGTTAATTAATAAGTCGCAGGCTTTGTTTAGGGCGTCATGATCTAGGCGTGATAAGAGATCGTTTACAGCATCTCGTTCAAGAGTGATGGTGCGTTGAATTGAAGAGATGTAATCCACTTGGCTCATAATAATACTGCGATCTGCTGTTGTGATATGAAATATATTTTTAGTTATTAAATCAGTTTCGGCTATTGCAGGGTTTTTGTCACGTACGGTGTTCAATAACCTTGAAGCAATAGCCTGTATTAAGGGCTTGGCATGAATCTATTTAACGCTAGGCTTGGTGGATCAATAGGCCTAGGTAAGCAAAATACCCCAGCAATAATATCGAGCCTGCACCTCTACCAACACGACCTTTAGAGCGGAATATATAAATAAAGCCGATTAAGAATACGGTGATCAATAACATTGTGCCGTAATCTCGATATAAGACTTCTTCACCTACCTCTGTAGTGGCAATCAGCCCTGGTATTGGCATAACGGCTAATAGATTGAAGATGTTAGAACCAATCACGTTGCCGATAGCGATGTCGTGATGGCCTCTTAAAGCACTGGTTACACTGGCGGCTAGCTCAGGCAAACTGGTACCAATGGCTATGATACTTAAGCCAATAATAAGTTCACTGATGCCAAAGTGTCGAGCTACTTCAACTGCGCCCCAGACTAAGATTTGTGCGCTAAACATCAGTGTAATCAAACCGACAATTAACCATAAAATGGCTTTTGTACGGGTCATAGATTCTAATTCTTTCGTTTCATCGTCATCCATGCCAGCAATGCCTTGATCATTCGTTTCGTTAAAAAGCCAGAACAAGGTAATAACAAGACATGTGAACATCACGATGGAGTCCATTATGCTGATGTTAAAGTCTTGAAGCGCAAAGCCTGCAATTATTGTCACTAACAGTAGGATCGGAACTTCTTTCTTAAGCATTTTTGCTTGTATAGGAAGAGGGGCTATTAAAGCGGTTACACCCAGAACAAGTCCCATGTTGGCAATGTTAGAGCCGATGGCATTACCAATGGCCAGTACGCCAGAGCCTTGAAGGGCTGCCGTTGCGCTTACAAAAATTTCAGGTGCTGAAGTGCCTAGGGATACAATGGTCATACCGATTAACAGGGGAGACATTCCTAATTGGCTAGCAGTAGCAGCAGCCCCAAGTACAAATTTGTCGGCGCTCCAAACTAAAATAATTAAGCCTGCAAGTATGGCAAAACTGGCAAGAAGCATAGATATACCCTGATAATTCAAATTGAGCCGCGCATTCTACAGGCTTTTACCTAGCGAACAAGTTTCGAGAGAGTGTGTAATAAGGAGTTTGAATGGCCGCGTAGCCTCAGTATAGTGTGATTTATTGCCGCTATTTGAACCTATATAGATATTTCATTATTTAGCATATATACGGTATAATCTGCCCCCTTTTATTTTTCCTAGTGGAGCCACCATGAGCCCAGAAGACGTTCAAGCACTGTTGTCTGAAAAACTGGACCAATGCCAGGTATCGGTAGATGGTGATGGCTACAAGTACGAGATCACTGTTATTGGTGATGTATTTGAAGGACTGAATGCAGTAAAACGCCAGCAAGTTGTTTATGGCGCTTTAAACGAAAAGATTGCAGATGGCAGCGTACACGCTGTAACGATTAAGACCTACACTCCAGCCCAGTGGGCTCAACAATAATCCTAATAAAGAAGTAGTAGCGTTATGCCTTCATTGGACAAACTAATTATTCAAGGCGGAGGACCTGTTTCTGGGGAGCTTCGCATATCAGGTGCAAAAAACAGTGCTTTACCCATTGTTGCTGCAACCTTGCTAGCAGATACACCAATTACGATCGGTAATCTGCCTCACCTGCATGATATAACGACCATGATCAACCTATTAGGTACCATGGGTGTTGATGTCGTGATGGGTGAAGAATACTCCATCGAAGTGAATGCAAATAACATTAAAACGTTAGTGGCACCTTACGATCTTGTTAAAACAATGCGTGCTTCTATTCTTGTGCTGGGACCATTGGTAGCGCGATTTGGCGAAGCTCAGGTTTCATTGCCAGGTGGTTGTGCAATCGGTTCTCGTCCAGTGGATATTCACTTGTCAGGCTTAGAGGCCATGGGCGCACATATTGTAGTAGAAGAAGGTTATGTAAAAGCCACAACTGATGGACGTTTAAAAGGCGCGACTATCCCAATGGAGATCGTAACCGTTACTGGTACCGAAAATCTATTGATGGCAGCGGCACTAGCAGACGGTGTGACCTTGCTACAAAATGCGGCAAGAGAACCTGAAGTAGTGGATCTAGCAGAGTGCCTAATTGCCATGGGTGCAAAAATTACAGGTCACGGCACTGATGAAATTCGCATCGAAGGCGTAGAGAGTTTACATGGCTGCCATTATGACGTAATGCCGGACCGCATTGAAACCGGTACCTTCTTAGTTGCAGCAGCCGCAACGCGCGGTAAAGTAAAGCTTAAAGATACTCGGGCCGATATTTTGGGCGTCGTGTTGGATAAGTTAAAAGAAGCAGGCGCTAAAATTGAAGTGGGTGAAGACTGGATTAGTCTTGATATGGAGGGTCGCGCACCAAAAGCCGTGAGCATTACAACTGCACCTTACCCAGATTTTCCAACGGATATGCAGGCTCAGTTCTTAGTGATGAACTTAGTTGCAGAGGGTACAGCAACCGTTACCGAAACCATATTTGAAAACCGCTTTATGCATGTTCAAGAATTAGCACGTATGGGCGCTAATATTTCGCTTGAAGGCAATACTTGTACCACGCATGGTGGCGATAAGTTAAAAGGCGCACCAGTTATGGCAACCGATTTACGCGCTTCTGCAAGCTTGGTAATAGCAGCCATGTTAGCGGAAGGTGAAACAGTTGTTGATCGTATTTACCATATTGACCGTGGATACGAATGCATCGAAGAGAAACTACAACAGATTGGCGCAAAAATTCGTCGCGTGCCGAACTAGTAAACGATTTAAGTCACTTAATTTAAAAAGTGATGTTTAAGGAAAAAAAATGAGCCAGCAGCCATTAACCATCGCGTTATCAAAAGGCCGTATTTTAGACGACACACTGCCTCTTTTCGAAGAAGCGGGCATTGTGCCGGCTGAAGACATTAAAAAAAGTCGTAAGCTGATTTTTGATACCAATCACGAACATATTAAATTGGTTGTGATTCGTGCCACCGACGTGCCAACGTATGTTGAGTACGGCGCGGCTGATATGGGCGTTGCGGGCAAAGACGTGTTAATGGAAGCAAACTGTAATGGTTTATACGAGCCGTTAGATTTGAATATTGCAACATGTAGACTTATGACCGCAGCATTGAAAGGCGCTGTTGAACCTGAGGGTCGCATTAAAGTGGCTTCAAAATTTGTGGGTTTAACTAAGCGTTATTTTGCTGAGCAGGGCAAGCAAGCCGACATTATTAAGTTATATGGCGGCATGGAATTAGCACCTATTATGGGGCTGGCGGATTTAATTGTTGATATCGTCGATACAGGTAACACATTAAAAGCGAATGGACTGGAAGAGCGTGATTTAATAGCGCCAATCAGTTCTCGTTTAGTGGTGGGTAAGGCTGCAATGAAAATGAAGCATCGCCAAATTCAACCCATTCTAGACAAGCTTGCTCAGGCGGTTGATCGCCGTCGCTAATCGATTTCTTAATCATTTTAACGTGTAATACACATTTAAAATGTTAGAGGCAAAAATGACGTTTAAAATACGCAGTTTTAACACCCAGCAAGCAAACTTTAGTGAAAGCTTAGATAAGTTACTTGCTTGGGAGTCTGTTTCTGATACTCAGGTTCAGCAAACGGTTTTAGATATTTTACATCAAGTGAAATCTCGTGGGGATGACGCTGTAATTGAATACACCAATCGTTTTGATCATCTTCAAGCTGAAGAAATGGGCGCGCTTGAAGTCTCTCAAGACGAATTAGAAAAAGCTCTAGAAAACCTTCCTGAAGAACAGCGTGCGGCATTATTAGCCGCAGCAGAACGAGTTCGACGTTATCATGAGCGCCAGCGTGCAGAATCTTGGCAGTATCAAGAAGAAGACGGCACAGTACTTGGTCAACAAGTAACTGCGATGGATCGAGTTGGAATATATGTTCCCGGTGGTAAAGCATCTTATCCTTCTAGTGTATTAATGAACGCTATTCCAGCACATGTTGCTGGAGTAAAAGAAATTATAATGGTAGTTCCAACACCCGGCGGAGAAGTTAATCAGCTGGTATTAGCCGCAGCGGCCGCTGCTGGTGTGAGTCGTTGCTTTACGGTTGGCGGTGCACAAGCAATTGCTGCATTGGCTTATGGTACGCAAACTATTCCTAAGGTAGATAAAATAGTTGGCCCTGGTAATATTTTTGTTGCCACAGCAAAACGTTTTGTATTTGGCGAAGTGGGCATAGACATGATTGCCGGTCCTTCTGAAATATTAGTGGTTTGTGATGGCAAGACCAATCCAGATTGGATTGCCATGGATTTATTTAGCCAAGCTGAACACGATGAAGATGCTCAATCTATTTTGATATCTTGGGATGAAAATTTTCTGCGAGATGTTGAAGCCAGTATTGAAAAACTACTGCCAACCATGGAACGCCAAGAAATTATTCGCGCGTCTTTATCTGGCCGTGGAGCTTTGATAAAGGTAGAAGACGAAGCTGAAGCGTTGGAAATTACCAATCGCATTGCCCCAGAGCATTTAGAGCTTTCAGTTGAAAACCCTGAAGAAATGGCTAAGCAGGTTCGTCATGCTGGAGCCATCTTTATGGGGCGCTATACAGCTGAAGCATTAGGTGATTACTGTGCGGGGCCAAACCACGTATTGCCAACTTCTGGTACTGCGCGTTTTTCTAGTCCGTTAGGTGTTTATGATTTTCAGAAGCGCAGCTCACTAATTATGTGCAGTGCAGATGGTGCCAGTGAAATGGGTAAGATAGCATCGGTATTGGCTCGTGGTGAGTCACTAACGGCGCATGCACGCTCAGCTGAATACCGCATTAAAGATTAAAGTTAGTTTCGTCACTGCTGATAAATCAGTCATCAAGTGAAAGTTAATAGTTAATAGTTAATAGATTGTTTAAAACCCTAATGCTGAAAAGCGTTGGGGTTTTTCTTTAAGAGAATAAATGTAATGTCTCGTGTTAAAAAACTTATACGCCAAGAAATTCTAGACCTATCAGCTTACCCTGTACCAAATGCTAGCGGGATGTTGAAATTAGATGCAATGGAGAATCCATACTCATGGCCGTTGGTTGCCAAAGAGTCATGGGCAGATCTACTGAAAGAGTTACCATTAAATCGCTATCCAGATGCTAGTGCCGAGCAATTACGTGATGCATTAAAAGAATCCATGGGTATTAGCGATAAATATGAGATTTTATTGGGTAATGGTAGCGATGAAATTATTCAACTATTGGCCATGGCTATGGCAAAACCAGGCGCGACTATTTTAGCGCCTGAACCTGGTTTTGTTATGTACAAAATGATCGCCACATTTTGCGGTTTAAATTATATTGGCGTACCGTTGAAGTCTGACTTTGAATTAGATGAAGCGGCTATGTTGGCGGCTATTAAAACCTCTCAGCCAGAATTGATATTTTTAGCACAACCTAATAATCCTACGGGTAACTTTTGGGATCAAGATGCTATAACAAATATTATAGAAGCGTCAGAAGGTTTAGTGGTAATGGATGAAGCGTATACCGCGTTTACTGACAGAGAGCATCTAGCGCTTATCGATCAATACGAAAATGTATTGGTGATGCGCACGCTTTCCAAGGTGGGTTTAGCTGGGTTGCGTTTGGGTTTAATAATTGGCCGTTCAGAATGGCTAGATGAATTAGATAAAATTCGATTGCCGTATAACATCAATATGTTAACTCAAGCCAGTGCATTATTTGCACTTGAGCATTACGATATGCTGATGATACAAACAGAGCAGATTCGAGTTGATCGAGTGATATTGACAGAAGATTTGATAGCCATACCGGGTGTTGAGGTTTTTCCAAGTGAGGCCAATTTTGTTTTGATTCGTACGCCTGATGGGATGGCTAGAAACTGGTTTGAAGAGCTAAAAGAAAAAGGCATTTTAATTAAGTGTTTAGATGGCGGCCATCCATTGTTAACGAATTGCTTGAGAATAACAGTGGGCACTACCAGTCAAAATGAACGCTTGATTGCTGCGTTAAATGAAATTTCAAACTCAGGTGTGGTTCAGTAATAAAGCAGTGCTGATGATAACTGTTGTTTTCTGACGTTACGCTAGGCACTTAATAGAGCCCTTACTTAGGGTTCATTCTTTGCCCAAGGCTGGCTATTACTTCTAGGTATTGTCCTTTGCGATATACCCCAAGTTTAATTTCATCACCGGGCATTAAATCTGCAATTTGACGCATGGTTTGCGTGCCTTTTGTGGCGGCTTTTCCATTGAAGTGGGTCACTATATCCCCTTCTTGTAACCCAGCTTTATCGGCTGGACCATTTTTGAATACGCCCACAACTAATTGCCCTTGTAATGCTTCTGGTAGGTCGAATGCCGTTTTAAGTTGCGATGAAAGCTCTTGGGTTTCTAGGCCTAGCCAGCCTCTTACTACTTGGCCGTATTGCGCTAAATCTTCAACCACTCTTAATGCTAAATTCAGCGGGATAGCAAACCCAATACCTTGGGGCGAGGCGGTATCTGCTGACTGGGTGCGGTCTTGGTTGTGATAGATTGCGGTGTTGATTCCTACCAATTCGCCATATGCATTCACCAATGCGCCGCCCGAATTACCAGGGTTGATAGCTGCATCAGTTTGAATAAAGTCTTCGTAAGTTGTTATGCCTAACTGGTTGCGTCCAGTAGCAGAAATAATACCTAGGGTAACTGTTTGGCCAACTCCGTAGGGATTGCCAATGGCCAGTGTGATATCGCCGACTTGTAAGTTACGCTGTGAAAATGCGATGGCTTTAATGTCTTGTAGGGGGATTTTCAGTAATGCGATATCGGTTTCTTTGTCTTTACCAATGACTCTTGCATTGGTTGTGCGCCCATCTTGTAGGGCGACAAGAATTTCATCAGCGCCTTCAATAACGTGATAGTTAGTAATCACATAACCTTGCTTATCCATTATCACGCCTGACCCTAAGCTATTTTGAATGCGGCTTTGTGGCAAAGGTGATTTACTAAAAAATCGTTTAAAGAATGGATCGTTCAATAGTGGGTGCGCTTTAGGCCGAATGGTTTTACTTGTATAAATGTTTACAACAGCTGGGGATGCTTTGTTTACAGCAGGGGCATAGCTTGTCACCGCGGCTGGGGGGGCGGTAACAGGAATAAAGTGCAGTATAAGGCTGGCCATAACCAGACCTACCAAAATTGACCAAGATAAAAAACCAGGCTTTTGCATCTTTAGCTTAAATCCTTAAAAATGGGTGCCAGATGAAAATATGTGTAAGCTACAATACGTGCAGTGTACGCAAATGAGTGTGTGATATGAAGCTTAACCAGTTGGTGAATTACTTAAACAGTGAACTAGAGATCCATAAATTTCGAGATTACTGTCCCAATGGCCTACAAGTAGAAGGTAAGGCCGACGTACAGCGAATAGTAACGGGGGTAACGGCTTGCCAAGATTTGATCGACGCAGCGGTCGCATTGAAAGCCGATGCTATTCTTGTGCATCACGGCTATTTTTGGAAAGGCGAGCCAGAAGCCATTGCAGGAATTAAAAAACAACGCATTCAAACCCTGTTAAAGCATGACATCAGTTTGATCGCTTATCACTTACCGCTAGATTGCCACCCTATTTGGGGTAATAACGTTCAGTTGGCCGATATCTTAGATTTTGAAATTACAGGGCCAATTGATCCAAGTAATAGCAAGACACCTGGCAATATAGGTAAGTTAAAACAAGCCATGACAGCCAAGCAATTAAGTCAGCACATTGCCACTCGTTTACAGCGTGAGCCTCAACACGTGGGTGAGCAAGACGATATGATAGAAACCATCGCTTGGTGTACGGGTGGAGCAGAAGGGTATATGCAGTTCGCGATTAATCAAGGCATAGATGCGTATTTAACAGGAGAGATCAACGAGCCAGCTGTTCATAATGCGCGGGAATCAGGTACGCATTTTTATGCTGCGGGTCATCACGCAACAGAGCGCTACGGGGCTAAAGTGTTGGGTGAGCACTTGCAGCAAGAATTTGATTTAGACGTTGAGTTTATTGACATAGACAACCCGGTTTAAGCTAGGTTGTCTATCGATTGCGATTAGTTGGTACTTACTTACACTGTGTTGGTTGTAGATGATCAATAGGGTTGGTTTTATGAGGATGCTTGCTCAAGCAGCCATTTAGGCATTAGATCTGCCGCCCCAATGTGCTTCAGTAAGCTAAAGGTGGTGTCCGTATATTGGACTTTGGCAGATGCTAACAACTTGGGTAAGTCATCAATAACATGAAAGCCCGCTGCTAGAAAGTACGGCAAAATCACCACCTCGGTAGCGCCTTTTGATACCAGATTTTCAATGCCATCAAAGACTTTTGGCGATGTAAGCTCTAAAAAGGCATGTTCGATTAATTGAAAGTCAGATGGCAGGCTTGAAACTGCGTTTGCCAATGCGGCTACTTCGTCATTTGATGACTGCTTACGACTGCCGTGAGCAATGATTAATAATGCTTTCATTGAGATCCTTGAATGATCATTTCATTATGAGATTGAATGGTTTAATAGGCTATTTTCACGGGTCACCGTCTCGCGCCTACCTTACCGTTTCTTAACAAGTAGGGGAAATGTGAGTTTACCCTGCTTATCAGAAAAAATGGCTGTAATTCCCTTTCCTGTATGGGGTGAATTCAGGTAGAGTTGATCACTTTATTTCCACTTTTCTTTTGATGATGCCAATTAGTCTATTGTATGTTTTTTGAACAAGAACGCAGTCAATTTTTCCGCCCCCTCACCAGTAAGTACCGTGAGCAGTTGGTGGAATGCCTCCGCGAGCTATACAAACAGTTGTATTCCAGTAGTCATGCTGGCAGCGCTGAATATGGCCAGGCACTTAGCCGAGATGCATTACTGAATATATTTTCAGAAGCTTTAGTTCGTGCTCCGACCATTCATATAGAAGAAGATGACGATGAGAGTCGCTTCAAAACTCACCGTGAATTGGCTGGCTGGTTATTAAATACGTTGATTGAGCACGGTTGGATCGAAAAACAAGTTGATGAAGCAACATTGCAGTCCAGTTTTAGCTTTACTCGCCACGGACGTCAATTTGTAGAGCCGTTCCTAGACGGTAAGCAATCTCAGCAGGTTGCTCGCCACCGCAACACGCGAAATGTCAGAAGTGCTCTGGTTAGCTTTATAGAGCATGGTGAGGTTTATGACTTGCTAGACGCATATGAATTCAGTGAACGTATCATCAGTGACTTTACTGATGTGATCAGTGAGCTAGATGAGCGTAAGCGAGATTTGGTCCGAGAAATGGAAGGCCAAATGATGGTGCAAAAAGCCAGTGAGCAGTTCTTTGACTTTATGGAAACACGATTTCAGCCTGATTTAGCCGTTCGATTGTCGGCAGATAACGTTGAAAAATACCGAGATCAAATTTCAGAATTAATTGATCAAATCCGTAACAGCCCAAAAGAAGTTAAATTCAAAGCCGAAAAACGTTTGCGCGAATTGCTGCCTGACCAAGTTCAGAATCAGCAGTCGTTATTGTGGTCAGTATTGGATGATATTGAGCACCGTTTAAAAAGCGCTTGTGAACATATTCTTCCGCAGGTGCGTAAGTCCCTTCAAAACTTTACAAAACGCGCCGATATTATAATTCGTCAAATGAGTTATTTGGCGAGTCAAAAAAATAATGATGTAGTAGCAGTATGTAAACAGCTCGCATCGCTATCCAAAGAAAAGCAGGCAGCGCAACTTGATCGTGTGGCTGAGCTCATGGCTGTGCCACAAATTAAGTTCATCGATCCGCAAAGTGTGCGCTTAACGCCTCCTCGTCGACGAGCTATTATTGATACCGATGTCGATGAAGGGTTAGAAAGTGTTGATCAAGACAGTCGTCGAGAGTTGTATGTGCAGCAGTCATTAGATCAAGCCTTTTTTGTAAATAACAGTCAGGTTCGTAATTTTATAGTCAATCAATTTAAGCAAACAGATGAAGTATTAAGCAGCGAAATCCCAGTGGAAAACGCATCAGACTTATTATCAATTGCTCATATCGTGAGTGTGGGTTCAATGGATGGGTTGTCTAGTGATTACCGTTTTGAATTGAAATGGTTAGAGCAAAGCTCTCATGAATATTTTGTGCAAAAAGACGTGTTTAGTATTCGCTTGGTAAAAAATCCAAGTGCGGCTGCGTAAGGGTTAATCTTAGTCGGTAAAAAAACCAAATAGATTAAACCAGACCGGCGTATGCCTAAGGTGAAAAATTATGCTTCAACAATTAGAACAAAAATTAGAAAAAGAAGGGGTTCAACTAAAGGAATTTAGTGAACTTGCTATTCGCTTAATGGATTACGGAGTGATATGCCGTGACGAATCTCAAGTGGAACAAATTTTATACGATCGTTATTTACGCATAGAAGCATTAGTGCAGGACTATGTTTCTTTAATGGGGATTCGTATTCAGCATGACAAGCGCTTTCAGTTTGTGCGTTGTTATCCACCGGGCGCACAGGTTCCAGGCTTAGAAGATGATGATCAGCCTTTTAATGGTGGTTTTCGTGTTCGCTTAAGTCAGAACGAAGTGGCGTTAGTGTTGGTGCTAAGAAGTCAGTACGATAAAGCTCTGCGAGAGGGTCAGGTAGATGAACATGGCTGTGTGATGATTTCATTAGAGTCATTAAGCATCGCCTTGAAAAATCTACTGAGCCGTAACCTACCTGAAAATTTAACTGAACGTAAAAATTTATTCAGACGCTTACGCCAATTACGTTTGATTCAGCTATCAAATGAAGATGCGCTTTCTAGTGCTGAGTTTTGGTTTAAAATCAGGCCGATGATCATGAGCTACGTTAGCGATGATGTTTTGAGTGAACTGCTTGCTGAGCAAGAAGAAGCAGACGTTATTCTTAGTGAAAAATCCGAAGCAGAACAAAAAGAAGGCATTAAGGAAAGTAGCGGAGAGCAAGTTGAGTTAACAAGTAATACTGATGAACCAGCGACAGAGTCAGAAAAAAAAGAAAGTGAATCAGAGCCAAAAGAAACCATAATCGGTTCAAGTATTTTTGATGGGGAGGCAAGCTAATGTTTCTAAAGAACTTTGTGTACATAAATTGGGGGAATATCCCTGCCACAGAATTTGCGTTCGGTCCTATCAATCTTTTAAGTGGCGGTAACGGTTCGGGAAAAACAACTGCAGCTGATGCCATACAAACTATCATGACGGCCGCTCATGATAACTTATTTAATTACAATCCAGGCCAAGACGAAGCTACGCAAAAAGGCCGTGGCAAGCAGGTTCGAACGCTGTCTTCTTATGTGCTTGGCTGTGACGATGGCAGTTACGCCCGTCCAGGTGGTGCCAACGGATATCTGGCGGCGGTATTTCATCCAACACAAGGTGAAAGCGGTCAGCCTTTTACGGCGGTGATTGGTGCCAGTGCGTTTATTGATAAGGCAGGTAGTCAAGCAGTTGCACGCCAGGGTGACTTCTTACTTATGATTGTTTCTGGTCATGAGTTAACACAAAGTGACTTTTTAGTCGAAGAAGACGGTAAAAAGCAGGTTGTTGCAACCGATAAAATACTCAAGCGTTTACAGAAACGATGTGGACAGCGCGCTGTAGAAAAATACGATACTAAAAAGCAATATCTACGTCGATTATACGGTGCATTACGCGGCCGTGAAGATGCTGTGAGTGAGCGTGAAGCTTTGAACGCCGCAAAAGCATTCTCTCGTTTTATGGCTTACAAACCAGTTAAAAGTATCAATGGATTTGTTGCTAACGAAATATTAGAGAAAAAAGATTTAGGCGAAGCCATTCGAACCGTGAGTGATTTAATGAAAACCATTCACTCAATGGAATCGGATGCTAATGCATTGATTGAAAATATTAATGTATTATTAGGCAGTAAGCAGCATAGCCAAACGTACATTGATCAATGGATTGATTACCAAGTTGCACATTATGTGGCGGCTAAAAGTCGTTACCTTGAAGATCAAAAATCTTACAGTGACGCTAAAAACAAGCAGCAATCACTTAGATCTGATTTAAGTAATAAAGAAAGCGAGCGTGAAACCGCTGAACTGCGTCGCAAGCAATCTCGTGAGCAGCTTGTTAGCTTAGAAGCACGCCGACAAGGTATTCCTGCTTTAAAAGGTAAGGATACGCTAGAAACGGATATTGCATCTTTCAAGAAACAACTTCAGCAGCAAGCTATTTTATTGTTAGAGCAAGACAAGCAATTAAAATTCACTCTGGATGCTAGTAAAAGTATTTATAAGTCGTTACATAGCACCAGTGTGGGCACCGAGATTGGCGAGTTAATTGAACGCAGTTTCATGAAGCAAGCCAAAGAAGTTGTATCGTTAGCGGACGAAGATCAATTAGATTTTCCTAAGCTGTTAAATAAAGACATGATCGATATCTCTCCGTTAGAAGCTCACTTAGATGAGGGTATTGCTCGTCAGCAGCAGATTAATCAATGGCGCGAAAAATGGTTTAACCCAGAATTGTCACGAGGCGGTGTAAGCTTGCGGGATCAGCTGGCAAAACTGGCAGACCGTCGAGAGCAAAAGCTACAAGCACAACAGAAAAAAATGCAGCAAATTCAACAGGATTTAGACCGCTTGCAATCTAGTCAGGTAAGTTATCCTTATTTTGTTGAAGCCGCATTAGAGGCCATTGAACGTGAATGTCCGCAGGCCGATCCAAAAGTGTTGTGTGATCACGTTGAAATACTCGACTCAGATTGGCAAAACGCCATTGAAGGTTATATCGGTGGTGCGCGATTCAGTATTGTTGTTGAAGAAGAATATGAATCGGATGCAATTCGAGTTGTTCGTAATATGCCCGGCGGTAACCGGGCACGTGTGATACAGGGCAGTAAAGCGAAACAAGATGCCGAGCGCTCAAAAGCGCCGCATAATTCCATTATGAATTTGATGAAGTTTGAACACGCTACCGCTAAGCATTATTTGTTGGCAAGTTATGGCAGTGTTGAGCAAGTGCCTGATGCACACACTTTACGTAAAACACGTCGTGGCTTAACCAAAGAAGGTATGGGTTCTGGTTCGTACTCAATGTATCGCTGTGACATGTCTGATACCGAGTTAGTATTTGGTCAAGGTGCTCGTGAGCGTGCACAAGGTGCTAAGCAACGTGAATTTCAACATTTAGCTGAGCAAGCCAGTGTTGCACAAAAAAGCATGCGTGAAGCTCAAGATTTATTGTTATCTGTGAATCAGCTTCGTCATTTAAGTTATGCCGATCAGTTACAACAAATGGTGAGTGTGAATCGCCAATGGCAAAACGCTGAGAAACAAATGGATCAAATTGATCTATCAGATTTTTCAGAGTTAGAAGATGAATACGAACAATTAGCAAATACGGCTCAAGAGCTAGATGCACAAATTCAGCGCTTGGATAGCGAGTTAGGTCAAACAGCACAGCAACTAAAAGAAAGTGAAAAGCGTTGTGCCATCTTAAGTGATCACCAAGAATTTACCGCAGAAAAAGCCGATCAAAACGAAGGTAATATTCGTAGTATTTCTAAATTGTGGCCAGACTTTGATGTAGAAAAATGCTTAGAAGAAGCCGATGCTGAATCGGATCGTACCACAGCTGAGATTGCTCAAAACCAGCAGCAATCAATCTTAAGTGAATTAAATAGTCGTGCACAAAGTTTAGATCGCGCCATTTCTGGTTATAACCAGCGGTGTCAGACAGTCGATTCAATTGTTTATGCGCCAGATTACGCCGAAGAGCACAGTGCTCAATTTTTCAAAGAAATTTGCAATGTGCAGCGCGAAGTTGATCGCATTCACAACCGTCTTAAGAACAATATCTTGGTTGAAAAACAAGATAAGCTTGGCGGCTTGAAAGATAGCTTTGATAACGCATTTGTCACTAACTTATGCCACGCCATTTATCAGTCGATTAGTGAAGGTAAGCGCACTCTAGAAGAAATGAATAACGAACTAAGGCACCACAAGTTTGGTACCGATAAAGAATGTTATTGGTTTGATTGGGAGTGGGTGCCTGAATTCCGCGATTACTGGAACTTTTTTGAAGAAGTAATTAAAAATCCAATGATTGGTGAAGGACAAACTTTATTTGAAGTAGATCTAAGTGAAAAATCAGTCAAAGTGCGTGAACAGTTAATGTCTATGTTACTTAGTGATGATGAACAAAAGGCCATGCGTGAATTAGAGCGCCTATCTGATTATCGTAATTATCGTAATTACGAAATATATAAGCAGCCAGAAGGTAAAGAGCCAATCGCGCTTTCACAATATGGCACAGGTTCCGGTGGTCAATTAGAAACCCCTGCTTACATCATTAGAAGCGCTGCAATTACATCGGCCTTTAGATTCAATCAAGGGGATACCCATTTACGCATGGTGCTGGTAGATGAGGCCTTTAGTAAAATGGATGAAACCCGTTCTAAGGAAGTGATTAGTTACTTAACAGAAAGCCTAGGACTTCAGTTGTTATTTATTATGCCAACGTCTAAGTCAGGTCCGTTTATGGACTTGATCAGTAACCAATATGTATTCAGTAAAGTACCGCTTGCTTCGGGTAAACGCGGTGAATTGAATACTCGAGTATTGGTAGATCGTCAGCAATGTAATCAAGATAAAATACAAGATTTATGGGCGCACCATAGAAGAGTCGTTAGGCAACAAGCAGAGCTCGATTTTATGGATGAGTTTGCTTAGTCTGTTTTAAATATCACGTAAAATAAAAGGGGACTGGCTTGCACCAATCCCCTTTTTTGGGTTTAACCTAACGGAAAATTATGGCCTGCGAGGCCTTGTTGAGGCTCAAGCAAGGTTAAGAACGGATACGCATCAAGAGTTCATTGCGTACAGCTGCGTTATTCGTTATCCACACCTGCTTTATAATCAAGGAAGTATCAGGCATAAAAAAAGACGATCAAAGATCGCCTTTATATGTGCGCCGCTATTTTAAATTTAGCGTCTGCGACGTATTTGCTTACGAGGCATTGGATGCTGCTCTTCCGTTTTAATTCGGATAGCTTCTAACTTTTGTGGTTCTGTTAGTTGCTGTAAAAACACTCGAACCGATTCTAACCATGACTGCAACATATTTAACTCCCATTGCTATATAACTTTAGTATAGCCATTTAATGGGGGCTTTTCCTAGTATTGCAATGAAAAAAGACCGTACATATCAACATGATGACCAGTTTGAATGAAGTTTTTCTTTATTTTCAATAGGTTAGCCCATAAACACACTTTAAGTGATCTTATGGGGATTTGTATTTATTCAGTGATGCTTAACATGTATTTAGCCGCCGCCAAGCGGGTTTCAGGGTCTAGGTAGTTTTGCGGGGGCATCTCTGGGTAGTCTTCACGGTTTTTAGTTGGGCTGTTAATGAAGTCTGCAATCCCTTGGGGGTTGTCCATGTATAAAGCTTGAATGATTTGTACTGGCGGGCCGATTAAACGACCTGTGTAGCTGTGGCAACCGGCACAGATGCCTAGGTAGGCCACTTCGCCACGCTCTTCTCCTGTGATGGTGCGTGCTGGCACAGGTTCATCTAATAAATAGGTTTCGATGTTGTCGGTATTGGTGAAGTCACAGTCTTTCCAATCTTTTAAACCGATGGAGGTATAGCGGTGGCGGTTGATAATACAGCTGCCTTTACTTTCGCCAACACGAATAATATCGGGTTTGCCTTGTTTAAATTCTGTCAGTAATAATGCTTTGGCTTCTGGCAACGTGTCGTATCCATTATTACGCATAACGTTATTCAAAATTTTCACGCCGTCAGGGTTTGGGTCGGACAGAGGGTCTATGGTAACACCGGGTGCGTTGGCATGGTCGGTAATTAAAATGGCCGCGGTTTTATTATCGACAATTAAATTATCTTCAATCACAACATCGTCAGCCGCCATAATTAAAATGCCTGTACCAGATGGAATCCCTCCAACCATTGAGCCAGGGGCACCAAAGTTTTTATGATTGTTTGCTTGAATGAAATTATTTCGAATGATGACGTCGTATGTGGTTTTAATAGGTAGGCCCGGTGTTACAAACGCCAAGATGCCTCCAGTATTGTTATAGGCAAAATTATTTTCCACTATGGCGTGACGAGAGTTTTCAATTTCGATACCTGCCACACTGTCATAAACAACATTATGCGCAACATGAATGTTGTCACTCATGCCAATGTAAATGGCAGCATCTTCAATTCCTGAAACAATATTATGTTCAACAATACCGTTTTTTCCAAGCTGAGGAAAAATTCCATAAACACCACTGTCAGCAATAATGTTATTACGAATTTCAAAGTTATTTCCCGCTTGGCCCATGATGGCATTGCCTTTGTAATTGGCAATTTCTAAATTTTCCACAACAAAATTATTGCCCGAATATAAAATGGCATCGTTTAATATTTTTTTACCATCCAGTCGTGCCCGCTGCCCTTCTTTAATAACACCAATGATTCGGATGTCATCTTTGTCGATGTAAACCGTTTCATGATAATCGCCAGGCATTATTTGTATAGTGTCACCAGGCTGGGCTTTTTTTACTGCACTCATAATGCTTTCTCCGTCATTCACCACAAGGGTGTTATTGCTGAGTGATGTGCCCTGAGGGGAAGCGTTTGCATCTTGATCCTTTGATGCGTCATAGCCATCGAAATATTGCTTTCCTGCTGAGCTATCGGTAATAACGGGGAGTGCATCATTACTGTTGCCCATGTACAAGCCAATACCAAATGCACTGACTATGAGAATCAAAGATAAGGGTTTTCCTATGTTCATTTTATTGTCCTCTATTGGGTGTGTTTTTATTCTTTTCGTCAACGGTGGTAAGTCCCGAAGGTACGTACTTTGGGATTTTTGGGGTTAAACTTTCATCTGTTAAGGTGGCTAAAAAATCCACTAAACGTTGAATTTCTATGTCGCGTAAATTGGGCTCTGATATGTGCCAATGCAATAGTAGTTCTTCACCTTCTGGTACCGAATTACCGCGACCATCGTTATAAAATTTAATGGCGTCGGTTAAATTTTCATAGCGCCCCGAGTGCATGTAGGGTGCGGTTTTCACTATATTTCGTAACGTGGGGACTTTGAAACCGCCCCGTAATTTTTTTTCTTTGTAGGTGGATTCAGCACCAATGTCTCTGGGCATACCTTCAGGTTCTGGTGTGCCTATGACCGCAACTTGATTGTTGGTAAATAACGGAGGCTGGTGACATTCCGCACAACGGGCCACAAAGGATCGAAAAATATTAAGCCCTTCGATTTCATTGTCACTAAGTGCTTGGTGGTAGCCGTGAGCATATTGGTCGTATCGACTGTTTAATGAAATTAAGCTGGATTGAAATGCGGTTAATGCTTGGTAAACCTGATTTAAGTTAAATGATTTTTCTTGTGGAAAAGCGTGGGTGAACATTTTCATGTATTGGACATTACGGCTCAAAGTATTTTTTAAATTTTCAGGGGTGTTGCCCATTTCCATTGGATTGAATAACGGTCCTTGAGCTTGTTCTTCTAAGCTGGAGGCGCGAGCATCCCAAAAAAAAGCATCAATAAACGCAAGGTTCCAAAGGGTTGGTGCACTGCGGCTACCTTTTTCACCAGTAATGCCAATGCTGCGATCCAAATCATCACTGAACCCTTTGCTAGGCTGGTGGCAACTGGCACAAGATTGAGAGTGGTCTTTTGAAAGAACTGGGTCAAAAAATAAATAGCGTCCTAAATCAATTTGTTGAGGGGTAAAGCCATCCCTATGAGGCGGTAGAGAAGTTTGTGTGCCTCCTAATCCTCGGTTTTGAACCGAGTTATAAAATTGATACTGGGTGACCAAACGACAGCGATTATTTTCGTCCAGTTTAAAGCTGGGAGGGCAGTGTTCTCTCAAGGTATATTGAGAGGGTGTATCGCTACCAGCAACCGTGCAAGAAATGACAAGTAAAAATGAGGCGATTATAGCCGGGGCGTGAATCACCATACTATTGGCTTTGCTGTGTTAGATATTCAATGATTTTAGGTAACTCTTGCTCTGGTGTGACCTTGCTCATCATGGCCATTTGTCGGCCTAGCTTGTCTTTGGTGTGAGTACCACGAATACCTTGGCGAAAGTGGCTGATCTGTAGTTCTAAATACTGCGCAGATAAATGATTAAGTTTAGGGGCTTTCAAAGCGAGATTACCCATGCCGTTACGTCCATGACATGCACCGCAACGAGCTTGGTAATATCCACCGCCTTTTTTGATGTTCGCTTTATTGGCAGTTTGATTCGATGGCTGTTTGGCACCAGTAAGTTTTTCAATGTAAGTGCTTACTATTGCAATATCCTGCTTAGAGAGCGTGCTTACGATGACTTGCATTTGTTTACCGTGAACGTCTTTTTTATGGCTACCCCTAATGCCTGTTTTAAAGTTCAAAAGCTGTTGTTTTGTATACCAAGCAAACTGACCTGCCAAAGGAGGCGCATTAAGAACGGTGTTGCCTTCACCATTGCTGCCATGGCATTGAGTGCAAGAGGCAAATAATTGAGCATCTTGTTGAGATCGAGCTGAGCAGCTTAATAGGATAAAAGAGATTAAAGCGATAAAACGCAGGTGTATAAATTTCACAGCCTTCACTCAGTCATAACTTAAGGGTGGGTAAGCATAGAAAAATGAAGGGATTAGCACCAATCAATTCCTAAAATTGAGTGTTCAATAAGTGAAAAACCTAGGTGTTTGGCGGAATTGGTGGTCTTTAAGGGGATGACTAGGAAGTAAGGGTCATAAAAAAACGCGCACTTAATACAAGTTAAGGGCGCGTTTTATATATCAGAGCGGGTTCTATTTAATTAGATCGACGCTTTAATGACTGATTTTAATAGCTTAGGGTTCGATGCAATGATATCGCCTTCAGCGCTGTAGTCTGCACCACCAGTAAAGTCAGTTAGTAATGCACCAGCTTCTTTAGCAATTAAGGCACCGGCTTTAAGAGATGTATGGTCAACGTTGCTCAACCATACTGCATCTAATTGGCCTGCCGCTAGGTGAGCAAGGCTTAGAGCGTCATCGCCAAGAGCGCGGATGTTGCGGGTTTCGCAGCTTAATTTGTTTAAGCGTTCACGAATGCGGTCGTTGCGTTCGTTCTGGGCTAGGCCAGGAAATTTAATGGCTAATAATGATTCGTTTAGCTTTGATTTGATGCCTGTACGCATACGACGGCCGCTTAGTTCAGCGCCACGTCCACGGCTAGAAGTGAATTCTTGGCCATTGGCAGGATTCATAATAATCGCGTGCTCTGTTTTACCTGCAATTTCGCAAGTTAAAACGATGCTGTACAAGGGTAAGCGGTTACGGAAGTTTTCTTCGCCTTCTAATGGATTGATACTCCAAACAGTTCCAGAAGGCTTTTCAGGATCTTGGCGACCTGTTTCACGACCAGCAAAGCTGTCGTCAGTAAAGTGCTTACGCATTTTGAAGATAACTTGTTTTTCAGTGCCAATGGCACAGTCAGCAATGAATTTGCTGATCTCTTGCTCAGTAGCACGCTCAAAATCAAAGCGATCTACTGCGTGTACGAGTTCTTCTCCGGCTTCCCGCAGTACGCGCAGGGCTAAATTTACCATGGGTTGCATAGGATAAAACACTCAGTAATTTGAAGGGGCGCGTATTCTAGCAAAAACTTTTCGAGACTCGAAGCAAAACTAGGTACACTTAGGGTAATTTCTTATTGTTTTTATGAATATGCTGCAAAATATACGAATTATCCTAATAAATACCAGTCACCCTGGCAATATTGGCAGCGCTGCTCGCGCCATGAAAACTATGGGGTTGAGCGATCTAGTGCTTGTTGACCCTGTGGCATTTACTCCTGGGGAGGCAAATGTGCATGCGGATGCCATGGCCAGCGGTGCGGAAGACATTGCACATGGAGCGCGTGTGGTCGCCACATTGGCCGAAGCTGTCGAAGATGTCGCCGTAGTAATGGGTGCCAGCGCCCGTTCAAGGCACCTACCTTGGCCTTTGATGCACCCTAGGCAGGCGGCAGGTAAAGCGTTAGAGGTTCTGCCATCAGGCCAAAAAGTGGCCCTTGTATTTGGTCGAGAGCGCACAGGATTAAGTAATGAAGAGTTGGCACAGTGTCAGGTGCACATTCATATACCAACGAATGAAGCCTATTCATCCCTCAACGTGGCCAGTGCCGTTCAGGTATTGAGTTATGAGATGCGCATGGCGATCCTTGCGCACCAAGGTGTGCTTGAGGCTGATTATTCTGGTCAATGGGGTGTGGAATGGGATAATGAGTTGGCTAATCAGGGTGAAATAAATGGCTTTATCCAGCATTTGGAACAAACCCTGATTGAAATTGATTTTCTAGACCCCACTAACCCTAAGCAGTTAATGCCAAGGTTGCGTCGATTCTATCAGCGAGCGATGCCAGATAAGATCGAGATTAATATCCTACGAGGGATTTTAAATAAGATCACTCGTAGTCGTAAGCAGGACTAGGGGCTACTTTTAGACCCGATACTTAGGGCCTAAACAGTTAATGCAAAGGTTACGTCGATTCTTTTAATCGGCCATATCAATAAGGCAGCGCATTAAGCCTAGGTGCGAAGGTACCTTAATTAATGCATCACTAAATGCATAAAGCATAGGAATAACAGTGTTCAAAACCATTCGTGCTGACATTCGTTGCGTGTTCGATCGAGATCCCGCAGCGCGAAATACCTTTGAGGTGCTAACCACGTATCCAGGGCTTCATGCCTTGCTACATCATCGTGTGGCCCATTGGTGTTGGACTCATGGCTTGAAATACCTTGCTCGTCTTATTAGCTTCTTAAGTCGTTGGTTTACTGGTATCGAAATTCACCCAGGTGCAACTATTGGATCTGGCTTCTTTATCGATCATGGTATGGGCGTGGTGATTGGTGAAACCGCTGAAATAGGCAATAACGTGACGCTGTATCATGGAGTGACTCTTGGTGGGACATCGTGGAATAAAGGTAAGCGTCACCCTACATTAAGAGACGGAGTGGTCATTGGTGCGGGCGCTAAGGTATTGGGTCCAATAGAAATTGGTGAAAACGGTCGTGTGGGCAGTAATGCGGTTGTGACTAAGCCTGTACCTGCGGGCGCCACTGCGGTGGGTATTCCGGGTCGAATTATAGTGAAGAATAAAGAAGAAACTGAAGAGCAAGGCCGCCGCCGCAAGGCCATAGCTGATAAAATTGGATTTGATGCATACGGCATGACCGATGAAATGCCAGACCCCATTGCTCGCTCAATTCATAACTTACTGGATCACATGCATGCCGTAGATGCGAAAATAGAGCGGATGAGTAGTGCATTAGGCGAACTTGGCCATAAAGAGTGTACGGGCGCGTTGCCTGAGCTTAAATCTCAGCTGGATGACTTAGATCAATCGGGTATAAGCAAATAAATTTAGGATTGCGTCTATACATACTGTATACCCCAAAAAACCCAGCTAATGCTGGGTTTTTTGCTTTATTGATGTGGATATTTTAAGCAAAGAATGGGGTGTTCTGGTAAAATTCGGCCCGATATTGTGGGTGTATATCAATACCCTTGTAGATTACTCAAGTAAATAGTTGACTGTTTTGGTCGGGTTTACGATAATTTGCGTATTCTAATCTGTACAAACGAGGGGTACAGCCATGAGATTGACCACAAAAGGCCGCTATGCGGTGACTGCGATGCTGGATTTAGCGATACATGGTTTACAGAAACCAGTTAGCTTAAACGATATATCGGGCAGGCAAGGCATCAGCCTTTCATACCTAGAGCAGCTATTTGCTAAGCTACGCCGTAATGAATTGGTAAGTTCGGTACGCGGTCCAGGCGGAGGCTATCGTTTGTCTCGAGATGGGAAACAAATCAGCATTGCTCAAGTAGTGGATGCGGTTAATGAATCTATGGATGCCACACGCTGCCAGGGTAAGGGAGATTGCCAAGATGGTGATCAATGCCTGACCCATAACCTTTGGATTGATTTAAGTGATCAGATTCATGCCTTTTTAAGTGGCATTACCATTGGCGACTTGATTGAGAAAAAAGAAATTCGAGATGTTGCGCTGCGCCAAGATGAGCGAGCGCAACAACTTAACGACCTTGATGCTAATGATCTAATTTCATTAACATCAGCCTAAAACGTAAGAGCATTATTTATGACCCCCATTTATTTGGATTATGCAGCCACTACACCGGTGGACCCTCAAGTAGCTGAAAAAATGGCCGCCTGCTTAACCATGGATGGAAACTTTGCAAACCCTGCTTCTCGGTCGCACCGCTTTGGCTGGATGGCAGAAGAAGCAGTAGAAACAGCAAGAAGGCAGGTGGCTGATATTATTAATGCTGATGCCCGAGAAATCGTATGGACATCTGGTGCAACCGAAGCCAATAACCTGGCAATTAAAGGTGTGGCAGAGCAGCACAAAGAAAAAGGCAATCACATTATTACATCAGCTATTGAGCATAAAGCTGTGTTGGATTGCTGTACTTACCTTGAGCAAAACGGATTCGAAGTAACCTATTTAAATCCTCAATCAGATGGGCGAGTGTCAGTTGATAGTATTAAAGCAGCTATCAAGCCAGAGACCATTCTGGTATCGGTTATGTATGTGAATAACGAGCTGGGCAGTGTGAATCCAATATCAGATATCGCAAAGCTGTGTCAGGCGTCAGATGTTTTATTGCACGTAGACGCGGCTCAGGCGCTAGGAAAAATAGCGGTTGATGTTCAGCAGTTAGGTGTCGATTTATTATCCATGAGTGCTCATAAATTTTATGGCCCAAAAGGTATGGGTGCCTTGTATGTAAAGCGCAGTGTTAAAATTGCGGCGCAAATACATGGTGGTGGTCACGAGCGTGGCATGCGTAGCGGTACACTGGCTACGCATCAAATTGTGGGTATGGGCGAAGCGTCTAAACTGGCAATGGAAAAAATTCAACAAGAAGAAGCGCGTTTAAGCGCTCTTAAGCAGTTACTGTTAAATGGATTAAGTGCCTTAGATGGTGTTTCAATCAACGGTGATGCAGTCGGCGTAGCAAGCATTTTAAATGTAAGTTTTGCTGGAGTAGATGGCGAATCATTATTGCTGTCGCTTCCAACTTTGGCCGTGAGTTCAGGTAGTGCCTGTAATTCGGCAACCATGGCACCGTCTTATGTGCTTAAAACGATTGGTTTAGATGATGACTTAGCGCATGCATCCATTCGTTTTTCCTTAGGGCGTTACACCACACAAGATGAAATTCAAATAGCTGTTGAGAACGTAACAACGGCTGTTCATAGACTCAGGGGAATGGCGGCTTAACTCGCCGTTTCGGAGAATAGTATGAGTGAAAAGACAAACCAACAAATCGTTGAAGAATCTAACCAAGAGCTCAATGATTATATTAAAACCGAGTATGAAGCAGGTTTTGTTACCGATATTGAAGCCGATACTTTAGCGCCGGGTTTAAACGAAGATGTTGTTCGTTTTATCAGTGCTAAAAAAGGCGAGCCCGAGTGGTTGCTTGAATGGCGTTTAAAAGCTTTTCGAGCATGGACTGAAATGGAAGAGCCTACATGGGCTCATGTTCATTATGAACAGCCAAAGTTTCAAGATATTTCATATTACAGTGCACCAAAAAGTATGGAAGATGGACCACAGTCTTTAGACGAGGTGGATCCTGAGTTATTAAAAACATACGAAAAATTAGGTATCCCATTGCATGAACAAGCGGTGCTGGCGGGTGTTCGTAATGTAGCTGTTGATGTGGTGTTTGATTCGGTTTCAGTTGCAACGACGTTTCGTGAAAAATTAAAAGAATCAGGCGTTATCTTTATGCCTATTTCAGAAGCTGTACACGAATATCCAGAACTTATTAAAAAGTATATGGGTTCAGTTGTACCGCAGAAAGATAATTTTTATGCCGCGCTAAACTGTGCGGTATTCTCTGATGGCAGTTTTGTTTACATTCCAAAAGGGGTTCGCTGCCCAATGGAATTATCAACTTACTTCAGAATCAACGAGCAAAATACTGGTCAGTTTGAGCGTACCTTAATCATTGCTGATGAAGGTTCACATGTTAGCTACCTAGAAGGCTGTACTGCACCGATGCGTGATGAAAATCAATTACATGCCGCAGTGGTTGAATTGATTGCATTAGATAATGCTGAAATTAAATACAGCACGGTTCAGAATTGGTATCCGGGCGATGAAAACGGCAAGGGTGGCATTTATAATTTTGTAACCAAGCGTGCTGTTGCTCATACCAATGCAAAAGTTTCTTGGACTCAAGTAGAAACGGGTTCGGCTGTTACTTGGAAATACCCTAGCTGCATATTAAAAGGCGATAATTCTATTGGTGAATTTTACTCAGTTGCATTAACCAATAATTATCAGCAAGCAGATACTGGAACAAAGATGATTCACATTGGTAAAAATACCAAATCAACAATCATCTCTAAAGGTATCAGTGCAGGAAAAAGCCAAAATGCTTATCGAGGCTTGGTTCGAATGAATCCAAGCGCAGCTGGTGCTCGTAACTTCACACAATGTGACTCGTTATTAATTGGTGACAAGTGTGGCGCACATACTTTCCCTTATATTGAAAGTAAGCACCCAAGTGCAGTGATCGAACATGAAGCCACAACGTCTACTGTAAGTGATGATCAAATGTTCTTGTGTCAGCAACGCGGTATAAACCCTGAAAAAGCCGTGTCCATGATTGTGAATGGTTTCTGTAAGGAAGTATTTAAAGAGCTACCAATGGAGTTTGCAGTTGAAGCAAGTAAGCTGTTGGAAGTAAGCCTAGAAGGTTCTGTTGGGTAATACTCAAGACAGAATGTGGGTTAGAGAATTTAATGCAGGCCCTAATAACCTGCATAACAGAATTTAAATTGTAAGAGCGAACATTGTTCGCTAAAAAATGGTTGAAACATCATGCTAAGCATTAAGAATTTACAAGCAAAAGTTGAAGAAAAAGATATATTAAAAGGTTTAAGTTTAGATATTAAGCCTGGTGAAATTCACGCCATCATGGGCCCAAATGGCGCAGGAAAAAGTACTTTGGGTAACGTACTTTCTGGTCGTGAAGGCTATGAAGTAACGGGTGGTACGGTTTCTTTTGACGGTAAAAATATATTAGAAATGAATGCTGAAGAGCGTGCTCGTGAAGGTCTGTTTTTGGCGTTTCAGTATCCAGTAGAAATCCCTGGTGTGAGCAACTTAGAATTTTTAAAGGCGTCTGTTGATGCAATTCGTGAGCACCGTGGCGAAGAAGCCATGAGCAGTGTTGAGTTTCTAAAATTAGCCCGTGAAAAGTGTAAGCTTGTTAATTTGGATCAAAGTTTCTTAAAGCGTGGCGTTAACGAAGGCTTTAGTTGTGGCGAGAAAAAGCGTAACGAAATTATGCAAATGATGTTGTTAGAGCCAAAGCTATGCATTCTAGATGAAACCGATTCAGGTTTAGATATTGATGCGTTACAAGTGGTTGCTGAAGGTGTGAACTCTCAGCGTGACCCAAATCGCTCGTTTATTATTGTTACTCACTATCAGCGTTTACTTGACTACATTGTTCCTGATTTCGTACATGTTTTAGCGGATGGGAAAATCGTTAAGTCAGGAGGCAAAGAATTAGCGCTAGAGCTAGAAGAAAAAGGCTATAGCTGGATCGAAGGTGAGGAAGCGTAATCATGGCAGCTGTCGACTTTAATCAGCAAGCTGTGGCATTTGCTTCAGGTGCGAATAATAATGATTTATTTAAGTCATTAAATGAGCAAGGTTTAAATAAATTTAAAGCCTTGCCGTTTCCAACACGTAAAACAGAAGATTGGAAATACACCAGTTTGTTTGCGTTAACTAAAAATGATTACAATCAATCTATCCAGAGCTCTGACCTTTCTGGGTTAGAATCTTTATATGAAATAGCAGGTCTTAATGCGAATCGCCTAGTGTTTGTAAACGGCGTGTTCAAGGCAGAAGCATCCAGTATTGAATTTCAAGCTGGTGTAGTGATTAGTTCGTTTTTGACTGCGGATTCAAACATTAAATCTGATATTTCAAATCAAGTGGGTAAATTAGCCGAATCCGATCGTAACTTATTTACAGCGCTTAATAACGCGCAAGTAAACGACGGTGTATTCATTAAAGTTGATAAAAATGTACAGGTTGATAAGCCGATTCATATTGTCAATGTTACTACTGCGCAAGCAAAGACAGCTACTGCGTTTGCCCGTTGTTATATTGAGCTTGCTCAGCATGCAAATGCCACTGTGATTGAGCAGTTTGTCTCTTCGAATGAAGAACAAAACGTATTGTTAAACCAAACAACCGAAGCAGTTATCGGTGATGGTGCTAAATTGAATCATTACCGATTAAACAGCGAGCATGAATCTAGCCTGCACTTTGGCGGCGTGTATGTGAATCTTAATCGTGACAGTCAATTTGAAAGCTACCAAGTGCTTTTGGGTGGACAAATTAAGCGCTTAGATATATTGGTCAATCATAATGTGGGCGGCAGGCATTGTGAAATGAAAGGCGTGTACTTACCTAAGCATGATCAACACGTGGATATTCACAGCTACATTGAACATAAAGCACCTAACTGTACAACCAGTGAAGTGTATCGCGGCATTATGGCCGATCAGTCTAAGGCTGTGTTTAATGGTCGTATTCATATACATCCAGATGCTCAGAAAACGTTTGCTGAACTTAGCAATAAAAATCTATTGCTAAGTGATAAGGCAACCATTAATACCAAGCCTGAATTAGAAATTTACGCAGATGATGTTCGTTGCGCTCATGGTGCAACCGTTGCACAACTTGATGAAAAAGCTAAATTTTACCTGCGCAGTCGAGGTATCAGTGCCAAGCAAGCAGATATTATGTTGAGCTTTGGTTTTATTAACGAACTTTTAGACAGCATTCCATTAGATGCGTTACGCATAAAAATGCGTCCATTAATGGCCGAGCAGTTTACAAGTAATAAAGAGCTTACTAAGCATCTGTTACATGAAGATGAGGCAGGCCTTTAATGACATTTGATGTTAATGCAGTTCGAGCAGACTTTCCTATTTTAGATCAGATGGTGAATGACAAGCCTTTGGTCTATTTAGATAATGGAGCAACGACTCAAAAGCCAAGTGTTGTAATTGAAGCGCTAGAACATTATTACAAGGTAGATAATTCTAATGTGCACCGTGGTGCGCACACGTTAAGTGATCGCGCTACTATCGCTTTTGAACACGCACGTAAAACGGTGCAAACGTTTTTAAATGCAGAATTGCCAGAGGAAATTATCTGGACCCGTGGTACAACCGAAAGTATTAACATTGTTGCCCAGTCTTATGGCTCTAAGTTTATTAAAGCAGGCGACGTGATCTTAGTGTCGGGTATGGAGCATCATGCGAATATTGTACCTTGGCAAATGCTATGTGAACGCACGGGCGCCATATTAAAAGCCATTCCAGTATTGGATACTGGCGAATTGGATATGATCGCATTTGATGAATTGATTCAAGATAATGTGAAATTCGTTAGTTTGGTTCATGTGAGTAATGCATTAGGAACCATTAACCCAGTTGAAGCTGTGATAAAAAAAGCACACGAAGTGGGTGCTAAGGTTTTAATTGATGGTGCACAATCAGTGGCTCACTTTGCAATTGATGTACAAGCATTGAATGCCGACTTTTATGTTTTCTCTGGGCATAAAGTATTTGGTCCGACAGGTATTGGTTGCCTGTACGGTAAAAAAGAGTTGATGGATGCTATGCCGCCAGTTCAAGGTGGTGGAGAAATGATTGAAAAAGTTAGCTTCTCAGGCACAACTTATCAAGGCTTACCCTTTAAGTTTGAAGCGGGTACCCCCAATATAGCAGGGGCTATTGCACTGGATGCGGCATTAAATTATTTGATGAATTTAGATCGTGACGCCATGGCTGCATACGAAGATCAACTGCTTCAGTATGCTCATGAAAAAGCAGCCCAATGTGAAGGTATGAGGGTGGTGGGTACGGCAAAAGAAAAAGCTGGGGTATTAAGCTTTTTGATTGAAGGAACACATCCAGCTGATGTGGGTATGTTATTAGATCAGCAAGGGGTGGCCGTTCGCACAGGGCATCATTGTGCGATGCCAATTATGGATCAATTCTGTATTCCGGGAACGGCGAGAGCATCTTTCTCGATTTATAATACAAAAGACGATGTTGATGCATTATTCACTGCATTAGAAAAGGTTAAGATGTTTTTACTTTGAATAGTAAAAACGTAGGAGAACATTATGAATGAAGTGAGTACGTTTTCCCCTGATGATATTTCTGTATCAATGACAGAAAAAGCCATTGGTTATGCGCGCAAACAACTGGCCTCTGACAGTAATGCAAAAGGCATTGTATTAGGCGTTAAAAAAAGCGGTTGTTCAGGTTTTAAATATGATCTGCAGCTTATGCGTGAAGTAGTAGGAAATGAAAAACTGTTTAAGGTAGCCGAAGACGTGACATTATATGTCACCACTGAAGCCTTGCCTTATGTGAATGGCACCGAAATCGATTACTCAACGCAGGGATTAAATAGCACAATGGTATTTAATAATCCCAACGCGAAAGATGAGTGTGGTTGTGGCGAGTCATTCAACGTTTAGTTAACTTTATTTTATAGATTAAGAATTCCGAATTATGGAAAGAAGAATGGTTGTGGCGGAACAAGATGTTCCCGCCCGTTTGGTTCCAGTTGGCACCAAAATCACGATCCCCGCAGGCAGCTTTGTTACCTTGACTCAAGCGCTTGGAGGAAACTACACCGTTGTTCACAACGGCAATATGGCTCGTGTGGATGGTACTGACGCAGGAGCGTTAGGTTTACAAGCTGAAACCTTAGAATTTCCAGAAGCCGATGGCGACACGATTCGTGAAGAAGATATATGGATGGCACTTAGAACCATATATGACCCCGAAATCCCTGTTAATCTTGTGGATTTAGGTTTGATTTATAGTGTCAAAATTAATAAAGCTGAGCAGTCAGTGGTGGTTGATATGACCTTGACCGCGCCAGCCTGTGGTATGGGGCCAGTACTGGTTAGTGATGTTAAATATCGCACAGCCATGGTACCAAATGTTAAAGATGTAAAAGTGGAGCTAGTATTTGATCCACCTTGGTCTAGAGACATGATGAGTGAAGAAGCACAGCTTGAAACAGGCATGTTTTTTTAGTTTTACCGCAGTAAGGTCGGTGTGCAGCCCTGTGTACTAAGTTAATTTTACGCATTTTTACTTCCTTTCAATTATCCCTGTGAATACATAAGTATGCATAGGGTTAATTCCGTTCTAAAACTATCCATTCAGAACATTTTTAATACAAATTAGTACAAAAATGTTCTATAAGGTACTTTTCATTATCGTCAGTTTAAGCCATAGTTTGGCCTCACTATTTTCAATATAAAAATAAATAACAGATATAGTGAGCCGGCTTTTATAAGCTGTCTTTCTGGTCGCCATTTACAAAGTGAGTGGGCCACACTATTACCTGTTGTTCTTATTCATTTGGAGGACAATATGGAAGCATCATTTTGGGACGGTAAGCGTGCCCCTGGTATCGCAGATACGATTGACGTAACTGAATACGATTCGGTAGTTGAAGTAATTGAGCAAGCATTTAAAAAATATGCGGATCGACCAGCTTTTACCAGTATTGGTCTAACCATGACCTACAAGCAAATTGATGAGTACAGCGCTGCTTTTGCAAGCTACCTTCAAAACCATACGAATTTAAAGCCTGGCGATACCATTGCCATTCAAATGCCTAATACGCTTCAGTACCCAATTGCCATGTATGCGGCGTTGCGTTGTGGTTTTCGTGTTACCAATGTGAATCCTCTTTATACTGAGCGTGAAATGGAGCATCAGTTTAACGACTCGGGTGCTAAAGCCTTGGTATGTATGGAAATGTTTGCACGTTCAGTGCAGAACGTTGTTGGTAACACTGGAATTGAAACTGTAATAGTAACAAGCTTGGCGGATATGCTGCCAACGGTTAAGCGTACATTAATTAACTTTGCCGTTAAGCATGTGAAAAAAATGGTACCAGCTTATTCTTTACCAAATGCGATTTCTTTTCGTAAGGCGCTTAAACTAGGCGCTGGTAAAGGGTTTGCAGCGAACCATATTCGTGGGCCTCACGATACTATTATCCTTCAGTATACCGGTGGTACAACGGGTGTGGCTAAAGGTGCTGAGCTAACAAACCGAAATATTGTTGCCAATATGCTGCAATCAAAAAATGCGTTGGGCCAAGTTGATGAAAATGGGTTGCCGCTTAAAGGTGAAGGGCAGGCGATTGTTGTGGCACCGTTGCCGCTTTATCATATCTATGCATTCACAGTGCATTTGATGGCATTATTTGAGCAAGGGGATCACAGCGTATTAATTGCTAATCCGCGTGATACTGAAACCTTTATTAAATTCATTAAGCCTTTTAAATTAAATGCATTCGTTGGCTTGAATACTTTGTTTGTATCATTAATGGCTAGTCCTAGGTTTCGTGAAGTAGATTTTAGCGATCTTAAGATAACCATCTCTGGTGGTACGGCATTAATGGAAGACACGGCGAAACGTTGGGAAGAATTTACAGGGGTTGGTATTTCTGAAGCGTACGGTTTAACAGAATGCTCCCCTGCAGTAACCATGAATCCCGGTGGTGGCTTAGAGCGTATGGGCTCTATCGGTCAAGCGGTATCAGGTACAGCATTGAAGTGCATTGATGATCAAGGTAACGAAGTTGCTTTAGGTGAGCGCGGAGAGCTTTGCGTACAGGGGCCTCAAGTAATGAAAGGTTATTGGAACCGTCCTGATGCAAGTCAGCATGCATTTACAGAAGATGGTAAATGGTTTCGTACAGGTGATGTTGCAACAATTGATGAAGATGGATTTGTTAAAATTGTAGATCGCATTAAAGATATGATTATCGTATCTGGATTTAATGTATTTCCAAATGAAATTGAAGGTGTGGTTGCTGAACACCCTCAAGTTGAGAACTGTGCGGTTATTGGTGTGCCAGATGCTAAGTCTGGTGAAGCAGTGAAATTGTTTATTGTTGCATCAGACCCAAGCCTAACAGCTGAAACTATCAAGGCGTATTGCAAAGAAAACTTAACGGGTTACAAGATGCCTCGCCATATTGAATTCCGTGATGAATTACCAATGACACCGGTTGGTAAAATACTGCGTCGTGAATTGAAGGATGAAGAAGAAGCCAAGCGTGAAGCTCAAGCATCTGATAAAGTTGCTTAATATTTAAAGCATAAATTTAGATTTTGGTTTTGTGAAAAACCCCTGATTCAGAAATGAATCAGGGGTTTTTTTGTGTTTAATGATGTCGCCAGCTTAAATTAATCTAGGCATGCAGATATTGAAATGGTTAGGTTAGAGTCATCTGTTATTTCGGGCTAGGTGATCTGTTCTGAAAAATTTCTGTGCTTAAGTTATGAGTGTAATAAAGCCCTAGCCCCTTGTTGGCGGTTTTTTGTCGTTATGAATAATAATGTTTATTTCAATGAATTATTTTATAGCTCAATATATGGTGGATTGAGTTCCAACCAGGGAGTCAATTACCTTCTTAAGTCATATTGATTGCGTAAGTGTAATAGAAACGTTAGGGCTCTTAAGTGTGAGCTCGACTGATTCTGTGCAGGTTGCCTAGTATGTGCCTTTAGCAAAAGTAAATATTACTATTGAGCAAGCGTCCTGTCTTTAGTGTAGCGTTCAAGTTCAATTTGGTAATTGAGGTTGGCCGTTTCTTACCTTTCTTACTTTTTCAATTGTATTCATAGTAAAAGAAAAAGTAGCTTCTTATGCAAAATGAAATCACCCGTGAGCAATTACTTCTTGATGAAAATGGCATCTTGTCTGAATCCGGATGGGCTAGGCAGCCTTTTTGGCAGTACAAGCGTTCTGCCATTCAATCTCCTTGGCATAGAATTAAAGAATGGGATTACTACTACGCGCTGAGTGATGACCTGCAAAAAGGAATTGCTATTACGGTAAGTGATTTAAGTTATGCCGGGTTTATTGCTGTGTGTTGGCTGGATTTTGAAGCTGGTCGATTCGACCAGGCTGAAGTGGTTATTCCGCTCAGTAAGGGTGGTCTAGGGCTGGATGAGGACAGTGAGTCATCGCGTGTAGTTTATGAGCATAAAGACCTTTCTTTGCAGTATGAGGTAAAGGCAGGTATTCGCAAGCTGAGTGTGAGCGCGCCAAATATGGTTCACGGACAGGGCAAGGGGCTAAAGGCTCAGTTAACCTTTGAAAGCGAGCAGCGTGACTCTCTTAATATAGCCAGTCGCTGGGCTCAGCAGCCAAAAGCCTTTTACTATAATCGCAAGGTTAACTGCATGAAAGTCACAGGCCGAGTGGTTGCGGGCGATCAGGCATTTGAGTTAACACCTGATAACGCTATGGGTGGTCTAGATTGGGGGCGTGGCGTATGGACATATCGTAATCGCTGGTATTGGGCCAGTGCAAACGGACAGGTAGATGGCGTACCTTTCGGTTTGAATTTGGGGTACGGATTCAGTGACCGTAGTCATGCCAGTGAAAATGTGGTCTTTTATGAAGGTAGTGCTCATAAACTCGCGGATATTGAGTTTCCATTTGATACATCGGATTACCAGGCGCCGTGGAAAACTAAAAGCTCTGATGGGCGCTTAGAGCTGCATTTCACGCCTGTCTTGGATCGCAATAGTTGCAGTAACTTACTTGTTATACAGAGCGAGCAGCATCAGGTGTTCGGCCACTTTAATGGGCGCTTTCAGTTGGATAGTGGGGATTGGATTACATTTGACCGCATACTGGGGTTTGCAGAAGATGTGTACAACCGCTTTTGAGGGCTTTGCATCCTAAGGTACTTGCCCGTAAAATGCGCTCAACTCCATGCTGAGAAAAACTCATGTCCAGTCCTGAACACCTTATTTCTAGTCCATTTGGTACGAAAATTACACCGGAAGAGATAATTGATACGTTGAGCTTCTTTGATGGTTGGGAAGAGCGTTATAAATATATTATTGATTTGGGCAAAGAATTGCCGGTGATGGATGATTCACTTAAAACAGATGTTAACTTAATAGCCGGTTGTCAAAGTCAGGTGTGGATTGAGTCTTATAGCGTTGATAATAAACTGTATTTTGATATGGCCAGCGATGCCTTCATCGTATCAGGTCTGTTAGCAGTGGTGCTTGCAGCGTATAACGGTAAGACTCCACAGCAGGTTTTAGAGTTTGATATAGAAGGCTTTTTTGGGAAATTAGACCTGTTGAAGCACCTAAGCCCTACTCGTGGGAATGGCCTACGGTCAATGGTAGCTAAAATTCGAGCCGTAGCTGGCGCTGCATAATTAATTGTCAGTGATGATGGTGGCCCCAAAACACTCGGTCAAAAAACAACCAGTGGTAATTTGGCGCAAATACCGTATAATCTGCGCACCTTTTTTCGTACATTAATATTCCAATAGGAAAAATACCATGGCCGTAGAACGCACTCTATCTATCATCAAGCCTGACGCAGTTGCTAAAAACGTAATCGGTAAGATTTACAGCCGTTTTGAAGAAGCTGGTCTACAAGTTATTGCTTCTAAAATGGTTAACCTTTCTGACGAACTAGCTGGCGGTTTTTACGCAGAGCACGCAGAACGTCCTTTCTTTAAAGATCTTGTTGGTTTCATGACTTCTGGTCCTGTAATGATTCAAGTATTAGAAGGCGAAGGCGCTGTTCTTAAAAACCGTGACCTAATGGGCGCAACTAACCCTAAAGAAGCTGAAGCTGGCACTATCCGTGCTGACTTCGCTGAAAGCATTGATGCTAATGCTGTTCACGGTTCTGACTCTGCTGAGTCTGCTGCACGTGAAATCAGCTACTTCTTCAAAGACGAAGAAGTTTGCGCACGTTAATTTTAGCGTAACGCACATAGTACCAAGCCTAGCTTGGTACAGAAGGGGGCGGGAAGGGACTCAATACCCTCCGCCCTTTTTCCGTATTTAAGATGGTCATGTTTTAGTAGGTAATGCCATGAGTGATGAACAAAAAAAGGTCAATTTGCTGGGCCTAAGCCCTCAAAAAATGAAAGACTTTTTTGTGGAGTTGGGTGAAAAGCCTTTCCGCTCACAGCAGCTATTAAAGTGGATTCACCAAGTGGGCATCGAAGACTTTGACGACATGACAAATGTTAGTAAAGTCATGCGTGAAAAGCTTAAAGAAGTGGCTTGCGTTGAATATCCTGAAATTGTTTACCATGACATTTCAAAAGACGGTACCCAAAAGTGGGTGATGCGCATGCCTGGTGGTTCAAGCATCGAAACCGTATATATTCCAGAGGGTGAGCGCGGAACATTATGTGTCTCTTCTCAAATAGGCTGCTCGTTAGATTGCAGCTTTTGTTCAACCGGTAAACAAGGTTTTAACCGTGATTTATCTGTTGCCGAAATTATTGGTCAAGTTTACGTAGCGGCAAAAAGCTTTGATAAGCCGGGTGAGAAACGTGAACGTAAAATCACCAATGTGGTGATGATGGGGATGGGCGAACCGCTAATGAACTTTGATGCGGTTGTTGATTCTATGGATCTAATGATGGACGACTTTTGTTATTGCTTGTCTAAACGTCGCGTTACTCTTAGTACATCGGGTGTAGTACCAAGGCTTTATGATTTAGCAAAAGTAAGTGAGGTATCTTTAGCGGTTTCGCTTCACGCGCCAAATGACGCATTGCGTGATCAGCTTGTGCCAATTAACAAAAAGTACCCAATTAAAGAATTAATGAAAGCCTGTAACCATTATATGGGTTCTTTACCTGATCGTCGTAAGCTAACCGTCGAATATACCATGATGAATAAAGTAAACGATGAAATGGAGCATGCTGAAGAGCTTGCTGTGCTGTTAAAAGATACACCTTGTAAGATCAATCTTATACCGTTTAACCCATTCCCAAATTCGGGTTATGAGCGACCAAGTAACAACCGTGTCTACAAGTTCAGAGACTATCTTCATTCTCAAGGTTATATTGTGACAATTAGGTCTACTCGCGGTGATGACATCGATGCTGCTTGTGGTCAATTAGTGGGCAATGTTGCTGATAGAACAAAGCGCAGTGGACGTTATATTAAGATGAATGACATCACTAACGCCGCGCAAACGACAGAGTCGTAAATCGAACTTATGAAAATAATAAAGCTGCCAATACTTGCGATCTTAATATTATCATTAAGCGCATGTATCACCGTAACAGATAGTCGGTTTTCAAAAAACTCTAACCCAGATAAAGCGGCTGAAATCTATGTGGCTTTAGGGGTTGGTTATTTGGAATCTGGCGATACAGTGATGGCCAGAAAGAAAATTGAGCGCGCGTTAAAAATTGCACCTGACAGTGTATCAGCTCACAGCGCTATGGGTATGTATTGGAATGAACGTGGCGAATTGAAATTAGCAGAAAAGGAATTTGAGTATGCGCTGGATATTGATGAGGATCATAGTCCAACAAATTATCATTACGGTCGATTCATATTCGAGAAGAAACGTGCTGCTAGAGCATGCGAGTTATTGAGTAGGGCAGCCAATGATGTTGACTACGGAGTTCGAGTAGCTGCTTACGAAGATCTGGGGATTTGTTATATGGCGTTTAATGATTCAAGTAAGTCCATTGACGCATTTGAAAAAGCATGGTCGCTTGACCCCAATAGTACAATTTCAGCGTTGCATCTAACCCAGTTGTATTTAGAGCGCAAAAGTATTCGTCCTGCTAAGCGCTGGTTTGAACGCTTAGAAGAAATTGTCAAAGATAAAAAACTTCCACATTCATCATCAACCTTGTATCTAGGATACCGTGTTGCTAAAGCAACACGTGATCGTAATATGCAGGCCAGTTATGCGTTTAAATTAAAAAAACGTTTCCCAGAATCTGATGAATACAAAAGCTTTAAGCGCGGTAAATAAGTCCAGTTATGAACAAGCAAGGTGAATCACCGATCATTCGTCGTACGTCTCGCCAAATAATGGTGGGCGATGTACCTGTGGGTGGCGATGCGCCAATTGCAGTGCAAAGTATGACAAACACTGAAACCTGTGACGTAGCAGCAACTGTTGCACAGATTCAGGCGCTTCAAGATGTGGGTGCAGATATTGTGCGTGTAAGTGTGCCGTCAATGGAAGCCGCTGAAGCATTTGGTGAGATTAAAAAGTTGGTTACTGTGCCTTTGGTAACGGATATTCATTTCGATTATAAAATTGCTTTACGTGTTGCCGAGCTAGGCGCTGACTGCTTGCGAATCAACCCTGGAAATATCGGTCGAGAAGACCGTATTCGAGCGGTAGTAGATGCAGCTCGTCATAATGGAATTCCTATTCGCATTGGTGTGAATGCTGGATCGCTAGAAAAAGATTTACAGAAAAAGTACGGCGAACCAACGCCTAATGCATTGGTTGAAAGCGCCATGCGTCATATTGATATTTTAGATCGTATGAATTTCCCTGACTTTAAATTAAGTTTAAAAGCATCAGATGTATTCATGACAGTAGCAGCGTATCGCAAAATCGCATCTCAAATAGAGCAACCTTTACACCTAGGTATTACTGAAGCCGGCGGTCTACGCAGCGGTACAGTGAAAAGCTCTGTAGGACTAGGCATGTTATTAATGGATGGTATAGGCGATACATTACGAGTGTCTCTTGCTGCAGACCCAGTCCAAGAAATTAAAGTGGGTTTTGATATTTTAAAAAGCTTAAAGCTGCGCAGTAAAGGCATTAACTTTATAGCTTGTCCAAGTTGTTCGCGCCAGAATTTTGATGTAGTGAAAACCATGAACGAACTTGAAACCCGCGTAGAAGATATTCTGACACCATTAGATGTTTCTGTAATTGGTTGTGTGGTGAATGGCCCTGGCGAAGCAAAAGAAACCGACCTTGGTTTAACTGGCGGTTCACCGAACAATCTGATTTATGAAGACGGTACGCCATCAGGCAAGTTAGATAATGAAGGTTTGGTTGATAATTTAGAAAAAATGATTAGACGCAAGGTGGCTGAAAAAGAAGCCGCTGAAGCTTCGCTTATTATTAAGAGCTAAGAGCTAAGAGCTAAGAGCTAAGAGCTAAAAGTTAAGCGTAAGATAAAGCGTAATACAGAATTAAATTTAACGTACATCAATGTATGTGATAGGGATTAAAGTGGCACAAGATCAAATCAAAGCACTGATCGGCATGAACGATATACTTCCGGGTCAGACTCAAATCTGGCGTTATCTGGAAGGCCAGGTGAAAGCAACACTTGATGGATTCGGTTACCAAGAAATTCGTATGCCTATCGTTGAAGAGACACGTCTTTTTAAGCGTTCTATCGGTGAAGTGACGGATATCGTTGAAAAAGAAATGTACACATTTACTCGCAGCGAACGCAGCTTAACGTTACGCCCTGAAGGCACTGCTAGTTGTGTGCGTGCTTGTGAAGAGCATCAGCTAATTGCAAATAATCAGCGTCAGCGTTTATGGTACATGGGGCCAATGTTCCGCTACGAGCGTCCGCAAAAAGGTCGTTACCGTCAATTCCATCAAATTGGTGTTGAGGCATTCGGCATGGCTACGCCAGATATCGATGCTGAATTAATTATCATGACCCATCAGTTATGGCAGCGTTTGAATATTCGCGACAAGGTTAGCTTGCAGCTGAATACACTGGGCAGCAATGAAGCCAGAGCAAGCTACAAAGCGGCTTTGGTTGATTACTTGTCTGAAGTGAAGGATCAGCTAGATGAGGATAGTCAGCGCCGATTGGGCACTAACCCATTACGTATTTTGGATAGTAAAAGTCAGAGCACACAAGTGCTTTTAAACGATGCGCCAAACTTCTTTGATTATCTAGATGATGAATCAAAAGAACATTTTGATGAGCTTCGGGCACTTTTAGACGCGGTTGGCGTCACATATGAGATCAATCCTCGCTTAGTTCGCGGATTGGATTATTACAGTAAAACCGTATTTGAGTGGGTGACCACTGAGCTGGGTTCTCAAGGTACTGTATGTGCCGGTGGTCGTTATGATGGCTTAGTAGAGCAACTCGGTGGAAAACCAACACCTGCAGTTGGTTTTGCAATGGGCATTGAGCGCTTAGTTTTAATGCTAGAAGCACTAAATGCCGTGCCAGATGATGTTAACAAGTATTTAGATGTGTATCTTGTGTCTATGGGTAATGTAACATCAGCAGCCATGCAATTAGCCACAAAGTTGCGTGAAGCACTGCCAAGCTTAAGGCTGCAAATGCACCTAGGTGGTGGTAACTTCAAAAAGCAAATGAAGAAAGCCAACGAAAGTGGCGCTCGCTTTGCTTTGATTCTAGGTGAAGATGAAGTGGCAGATGCTAAAGCCAGCATTAAAGATTTAAGAGAAAGTGGCGAACAAATTACACTAGAGCAAGATCAGATTGCCAACTGGCTAACTGAACAATTGCGATAATATAACGAATAACTAATTAATCGATTAAGAATAAAAAGTGGGAGCTAACTCATGAGCGAAATGCGCACAGAAGAAGAACAAATCGAAGCCATGAAAAAATGGTGGGAAGAAAACGGTAAGCAAACATTGGTTGCAGTTGTATTAGTTGCCGGTGGTTGGTTCGGTTTTAACCAGTATCAGGATACACAGCGTGAAACGGCTGAAGCAGCGTCAGCTGTGTACCAAGAAATGTTGGTGCTTTCAGCAAGCGAAGCAGAAGCTGATCAAGGCCAGCGTGCTGTTTTATTGGACAAACTTCAGTCTGATTTTTCTAGCACAGTGTATGCACAGTTTGCGGCACTATTTAAAGCCAAAGACGCAGTAGAAGCAGGTGATTTAGAGCTAGCTGAAAAAGAACTAACATCGGTTGTTGCCAATACACAAGACGAAGCATTATTGCATACAGCAACAGTGCGTCTTGCTCGTGTAATGCTTGCAGCTGGTAAAATAGATGATGCATTAGCGTTATTAGCAAATGATAAAACAGGTGCTTTTGAAGCTGAATATCAAGAAACAGCCGGTGATGCATTATTAGCTAAAGGCGATAAAGACGCAGCACGCGATGCATACAGCAAAGCAGTGGTTGCCGCTCAGCGTATTGGTGCAAACAACCCTGTATTGCAAATGAAACTAGACGATTTGGCGGTAGCTAACTAATGCGACTGTTACTTGTTGCATTGCTTGTGAGCTTAGCGGCTTGTTCGAGCAATGATAAAAAAGATCAAGATATTGGGCCTAACGCACTGACTGATTTTGATAAAGAAATCAGTCTTACTACTGAATGGCGTGGCCAAGTTGGTAATGGATTAGGAAGTGCATTTGCGCGTTTGCAGCCAGCACTAAAAAATGATGTTTTATATGCAGCAAGTTCTGACGGAACTGTTCAGGCTTTGTCATTGGATAACGGCTCTGTAATTTGGGAGCAAAATTTTGATGTCGAAGTGACTGCAGCAGTGGCAGTTGGTGAAAACAATGGTTACTTTGCCACGTCTAACGGAGAGCTGGTCGCTTTTGCATTATCAGACGGTTCTGAGGTTTGGCGCAGTAATGTTAAATCTGAAATGTTATCGGTGCCAGTAGAAGAGCAAGGCTTAGTTGCTGCGCAAACCATTGATGGTCACTTGTACGTTATTAATGCAAAAGATGGCGTTATACAGTGGGGGTTTGATAGTAACTTACCAAGCTTGTCGTTACGTGGCACCTCGGCCCCTGTGTTTAAAGATGATTCTGTCATTGCGGGTTTTGCAAATGGTAAAGTGGTCGCCATTAATAAAAATGACGGCACCTTGTTATGGCAAGAGCGCATTGGTGTACCCGCAGGTCGCAGTGAATTAGAGCGTCTTGTAGATATCGATGGCAGCTTATTAGTCACGGATAATTTACTTTATGTTTGTGGCTACCAAGGACATATGGCAGCGATAGATTTAACCAGCGGTAAAATGGTTTGGAAGCGCGAAGCATCTTCATACCATGGACCAGCATCTGGTTTAGGCAATTTATATATAGTGGATGCCAATGACCATATTCAAGCAGTTGATGATCGCAGTGCATCTGATGTTTGGCAGCAAGTGGCCCTGAAAGGACGCCAGTTAAGCGAGCCAGTATTATTTGCTAATCATATTGCGGTAGCAGACTACGAAGGTTACATCCATTTAGTTAAGCAGCTAGATGGCACAATTGTAGGTCGAGATAAAGTGACACGCCCAGCACTAGATTGGGTGCGAACCGGCAGTTATGCAATGAGACATCCATCTAGAATGTTCTCACATGATCCAGGTATTAGAACTCGATTAATGGCAACTAATGATAAGTTAGTGGCGATTAATAACTCCGGTTTTGTAACGGTTTATAGCCTAGATCACTAATACGGCTACACTAAACGTAGTTGTGATATTTTAATTCATGGGTCTTAACTAGGTTAAGGCCCGTGTTTGTTTATAGAAAGAAGTCAAATGAATCCAGTAATCGCTCTAGTAGGTCGCCCAAATGTGGGTAAATCTACTTTATTTAATCGCTTAACTCGTACTCGTGACGCTTTAGTAGCCGATCTTTCGGGTCTTACTCGTGACCGTAAATATGGTGCGGGCAAGGTAGGTGAGCGCGATTACATTGTTATTGATACCGGTGGCATCAGTGGCATGGAAGAGGGTTTAGATGAGAAAATGGCTGAGCAAAGCTTTCAAGCCATGGAAGAAGCCGACATTGTATTGTTTTTAGTGGACGGTCGCGCAGGTTTAATGGGCGCCGATCAAATGATTGCTAATCATCTGCGTACTCTTGAAAAACCGACCTACCTGGTTGTGAATAAAATTGATGGATTGAACCCTGAAATCGCCACATTGGATTTCTACGAGCTGGGTATGGGCGAAGTTTTAAGCATCGCGGCTACACAGAACCGCGGCATCAATATATTGATGGAGCATGTACTAGACGAGAAAGTCCTTCCAGAAAAATTTCATATTGATCCAGATGCTGAAGCAATCGAAAAAATTAAAGGTATTAAGCTTGGAATCATTGGTCGTCCAAACGTAGGAAAATCTACGCTAGTAAACCGCCTGTTAGGTGAAGAGCGGGTGGTGGTTTACGACCAGCCTGGCACCACCATGGACAGTATTTATATTCCTTACAAACGCCATGAAAAAGACTATGTATTGATCGATACGGCTGGTGTGCGTCGTCGCAAAAATATTTCAGAAGCATCAGAAAAATTTTCAATTGTTAAAACCTTGCAAGCTATACAAGACAGTAATGTGTGTATCGCGGTAATCGATGCACGTGATGGGATTGTAGAGCAGGACCTCACTATGTTGAGCTTTGTTATGAATGCGGGTAAAGCATTGGTAATAGCGATAAACAAATGGGATGGCATGGATTCTGATCAAAAAGAATTTGTAAAAAAAGAACTAGAGCGTCGTTTAAACTTTGCCGATTGGGCAGATATGCATTTTATATCAGCTTTGCACGGCACGGGTGTGGGTCACTTGTACGATTCTGTAGACGAAGCTTATGCGTCAGCTCACCTAGATATGTCTACCAGCCAGTTAACACGTATTCTTGAAGATGCGGTTATGGATCACCAGCCGCCAATGTCAGGCGCAGCAAGAACCAAGCTGCGTTACGCGCACCAAGGTGGCATGAACCCACCAACGATCATTGTGCATGGTAATCGTGTTAAAGCATTACCAGATAGCTATAAGCGTTATTTAGCGAATACATTCCGTCGTGTGCTAAATATTAGTGGTACACCTATCCGATTTGATTTTAAATCTGGCGAAAATCCATATGATGGATTAAAAGAAGATCGTTTGTTTAATAAATCCAAACGTGGTGAGCGTGTTAAGCAAACTGAAGATATTCGTAAAGCGAAGCGCGATAAAGTATCTGCACGTAAGCGCAAAGTAAATAAAAAGAACAGCTAGAATAGCAAGCCAATTTCACTATGAATAACAAAAAGCCAGTTGAGTAGTCAGCTGGCTTTTTTTGTATCAAACATTAAAGAGTTGATGGAGTCATTATGACAGATAAGCAATACGGTAAAGAGGATGCTACTTACCAAGCGGCAGGTGAGTATGATGGAATTAAAAAATTAGTAGATGATTTTTATGACATTATGTCAGAGCTTAATGAATCTAAAAAGATACTGGCGATGCACCCAAGTGATCAAGAAGTGACGCGCGATAAATTAACACGCTTTTTATGCGCTTGGACTGGTGGGCCAAGATTGTATAAAGAAAAATACGGCGCTATTTCTATTCCGCAAGCTCATAGTCATTTAACCATTGGCAGTGCTGAGCGTGATGCATGGTTGCTGTGCATGAAAAAAGCACTAGCCAAACAAGGTTATCCACAAAACTTTCAAGATTATATGATTACACAACTGGCTGTACCCGCAGAACGCTGTCGCAATTCAGATTAGCCCTATGTTGTTCACTCCGTGAAAACACGTAAATAAGTTTAGTCGGTCAGCGATGAATGTTAATCGACTAAATATATTCTATCTTCACGTATATCAATAACAGTATCTTTTAGTTTTTGATCAACGCAAGGGCCACTTATACATAGGCCATCTTCTATTCTAAATAATGCACCGTGCATAGAGCACTGTATCAAGCTGTGTGTGGTATCTAAGAATTGATCGGGCATCATCTCTAACTGAATGCCAAGATGGGGGCAAGAATTCTTATATGCCCGGTATTCTCCAGACTTATTTACAATAAAGAATAGGCGGCCATTAATATCAAAGCCTTTACTTTGATTGTCTGGAATATCGAGTGTATGACAAATAAACTCCATGAAATACGCCTATAATAAGTAAGTTGACCTATTGTACCTTGTGAATAGAAATTGAAAAGCTCTGTAGATTAATTTACAGGTCAACTGAATTCAGTCTAATTTATATAGCATTGCATCACTGGATTTACATGAGACGGAACATAGCGAAGATAGTAGATGATGAAAAATAATATAAAAGTCACATTAAATTCTTAATGTATTAGCTTTATGTCTATATTTCATTAATTCAGTTCTGAATATACATCATCTAATTGGGTGGAAGTAAAGTTCGGCCGAGACCAAGCATACCTATTTTATCCACCAAGAGTTGATTGTATGATAAGCAACTGCCAATAGTTGGCTTACCCGAACAGATCCCTGATTAGAGCATTAAAGGGAGGCAGTAGCCAAAGAATAATTGCGAATATTATGACGTGAGCCAATCAACTTTATTCCAAAATTGAACTGGATTAGTGCTTTTATTGGTTAAACAGTACGGTAAAACTTAATGGTGGGGAATTGAAATGGAAAGTGTTAGCACTAATCTTAAATTAATATTCTCTGTTAAATTTATTAAGGGCGATGATGAAAATTCAATGCCGGTTTTTGTATGGCATAATTAATAATATCCATCAAAATAATACATCATCGTCGGTGTCACTCTCCATTGCTACTTGAGCCATTGAATGCAGTTCATCATTTAATACTGATAGTACATTAATAAGATCGTTGCTATGGTCTTCCATATTTTCTAAATAATTCAGTTTTTCAGACACGCTTTTATTTGATGTAGCGGTTAGTGCACTATGAGCATTTCCATGCATACCAATTAAATGCGACTCTAAGTTTCGATAGCTTTGTAACTTTCCAAAGGTCGTAAAACCTAAACCTTCGTAATACCATTTTCCCAATCGACTACTTGTATGGTCTTGAATTTGTTTTAATATTTCATCGGTAACAGATTGAGTTGCGATGAGTTCATATACTCGTGATTTAAAAACAGTCAGGCTTAGCATTGCCATTTGGATGTAGCTTTCATTGGTGCTTCGGCCAATAATTAAGTTCATATTACGAGAAAGGTCTGTAATTAACTTTACCGATGATTCTATATTACTAGTGGTCTCTTTCAGCAAAGAGGCGTCTTCTTGTATTCCTTTAATACCTTTATCAATATTGTTGATGTAAGTATTGGTTTGGTTAATTATGCCTGCAATTTCTACCGTGGTATTACCGGTTTGTCCTGCAAGTGTTCTTACCTCGTCAGCAACCACAGCAAAGCCGCGACCTTGCTCGCCTGCGCGAGCGGCTTCAATGGCGGCATTTAATGCCAGTAGATTGGTTTGGTCACTGATGCCTTCAATTTGAGAAACGCACTCATTAATTTTTAACGCCGATTGGCCCAGTTCAACCATCTGTGCCGCTGTACTGCCGGCACGATTGTCTATTTGAGTTAAGCTACTGCCCACTTGATTTAATATCACACTGATTTGAGTAAATGTGGCTTCGCTGTCTTTTAGCTTTGAACGTTCAGATCCGAGTATTTCAGCATTAGAACTGACTAGGTTGTGTATGTCATTCACACTTGAAACAGTTTTAAAAAGTAGCTCATTCATGCTGTTATGTTCAGATGCAATGTCGCTAATGTGATGGCGTAACTCATCTGCAGCTAGGCGTGCATTTTCAGCATTTATCAGTTGGTCAGTTAAATGGCTATTCTCAGTTTCTAATTCGGAGACTTTGCATGTTAGCTTTTTTAAGTCGCTTTGAGCGCCAATGGTAAGTAACATTTTTAATAGATTGGCCATAACTGCTCTCTGTGCTTTCTCTCCTTAAATCCTAGTTCATATACCACTTATCGCAAGAGGATATGGGGAGTTAAAAAGTTAGTTAGATTAGGCAGTTAGGCCATGTGAATGCAGTTTATGGTGGCGTAATTAAATGTTCTAAAAGCTGGGCTCTAATAGCTTCATTGATTGTCTTTGGTTTTTTGAGATCCCAATCAAAGTGAATTAAAGCCGCTTTACCTTGGGCGCATAATTGACCGTTCTGCCAAGCTTGTTGAATTACGCTCATTGAGCTGTTGCCTACTTTTTCAAGCCAAGTTTTGACTTCTACATCGGCATTCACAAAAATTTCAGCTTTAAAATCCACTTCGATTCTGGCGATAATTAACGCCCATTTTTTAGGGTCAAGATCAGGTGTAAAAAACCGAAATATTGGGTCACGAGCCTTTTCAAACCAAAGTGGCAAAACTGTATTATTAATGTGGCCAAGTGCATCTGTTTCGGCAAATCTAGGTTCTATGATTTCAGTAAACATGGTTGTCCTATATTGAAGTTCTGTTTATGAGTTTTATCATTTTTCCAGTGTTATTAAGGAAGAAAAAGAAGGGGGGGATTATTTAATACCAAGCTTGTCGCGGGTAGCTTGTTTTTGGCGTGCTGTTTTTCGCAGCATTACATATATTGCGCCGGTGCCGCCATGTTGAGGTTGGCAGCTGTGAAAAGCGAGTATTTCGTCTAGCTGGGGTAGCCATTTATTCACCCAACTTTTCAGTAGCGCTGGAGTGGCTTCTTTTTCACCTTTCCCGTGCAAAATCATTAGATTACGCAAATCGTACTTTACGGCATCTTCAATAAATTGATAAACGTCACTGCGTGCTTGGTCTACGGTCTTTTTATGCAGGTCGAGTCTGGCATCTACTTGATATTTACCTAATCGAAATTTTCTGAAAACGCCGTCTTGTAGGCCATTACATCGATAAGACAATATGTCATAAGGTTTCACCATTTCAACATGGTCGTCACTTAGGTGATTTCTATCTTGGGCCACTTCAGCGGTTGCTGCTTGGCGACGCAAGGCAAGGGTCGCCGGATCGTGTTTGGTCTTGTTTAAGTCGACAACTTTATCGGTTACCAACGGGGTAACATCGCCCACAGCTGCCCTAAAATCTGAGAAATCGTCCATAGGGCCCCTATACAGATTGAGATTCAATAAAAGGCAAATTATACCCACTTAATATTGAAAGTGGAGATGCAGACTAAATTTTTGATTGCTCGATTTCAGGCAGTAATAAAATAGGGTCTACCCTGGTGTTGTTTAAGCTTAAAGACCAATGCAGGTGAGGCCCTGTCACACGGCCTGTGGCGCCCACTTTTCCAAGTATGTCGCCCTTGCTCAGGGTATCACCTGCTTTTACGTCTATCTCGCTTAGGTGGCAAAACATACTGACCATACCTTGCCCGTGGTCTAGGTAAACAACATTGCCATTAAAAAAGAAGTTTCCGGTGAGTACTACCTTGCCTGCTGACGGTGCTTTGATCGGTGTGCCAGTAGGTGCAGCAATGTCTAGGCCGCTATGTGGGTTACGGGGTTGGTCGTTAAAAAAACGCTTTAAGCCAAATGGACTTGAGTAAGGGCCTTCTACAGGTTTGATCATGGCTAAGTCTGGAGATAGCTGTGTATTGAAGGTTTTAAACGCTTTCTTAGCCTTTACTTTCTCACCGCGATGTCTAGCAAGATCCTCAGGGCTTAGGTTCACGTGTTTCTTGGTTTTAAGTGTAATACGTTGTTCTGGGTAATCTTTTGCTGTTACGTGAAAGCTAATAGGCTTGTTGTTCACAGTGGCAGTATGTAGGCCTTGCTTCATTGATAAGGGCAGGCCAATCACAGCATGCCAGGCATTATCATGGTGAACCACTGCAACTGGGCGTTTTAAAAAAGATACCGAGGGGGCTGTTTCAAGCTGTGTATCAAGCTTAAGCGTAATAATGCCACCAGGAACCGCCTGAGACATTGGCCACGCCATAGATTCGGAAGAGCCTGCAATCAACATCATGGTTAAAAAGAGCGTACCAAGGGTAGAAATAACGTTCATGTGTGTCTCTGTGTTTGGAGTCTGAATGATTAATCTAAGTGCGTATCAGCTTTGGTTTCGATTGTGGTGACAGTACTGGTTAGCTGACCCTGATGCAGTTGAGTATAAATGGTCTCGCCTACTTTTACCTGATGGCCGTCAATAATGGCTTTTCCTGACGCATTGGTGGCAATCGAATAGCCACGGCTAAGGGTGCTGAGTGGGCTAACCGCATTCAGTACTTCAGCGCTTCGACCCAATTTGTTTTTTAACGCCTGTAATTGAAACTCAATAGCATGCTGCATACGTTGCTGTAGCTGATGAATAGTTTGCTGCATGACGGCCAATTGTCTATCTGGCTTGTTACTTTGCAGGCGATGGTCCAATTGCATGAGTGCTTGTTTGTGCTTGGTTAGCTGCTGGGTCATGCCGTTACTTAAACGCATGCTGGCCATATCTAAGCGCTGCATGTTTTCTTGTAGCTTGTCTTTTGGGTGCCTTAAGCGTTTAACCAGTTGCAGTAATTGAAAGCGTTGCTGGGCGATTCTATTCTGTGTGATTCGAATTAATGATCGTTCTAGCTGCTCAAAGCGACCTAACCATTCAAAGCGATCAGGGCTGACTAACTCTGCAGCTGCAGATGGGGTAGCAGCTCGTAAATCGGCTGCATAATCACTTATCGAAACATCCACTTCGTGACCCACTGCGCTGATGATCGGTATTTGGCTGTTGTAGATTGATCGTGCCACGACCTCTTCATTAAATGGCCATAAATCTTCTAGTGAGCCACCCCCTCGACCCACAATTAGCACATCGCATATTTGGTCTCTATTGGCTCTGTCGATGGCTTGTGAAATTTGCGCTGCTGCGGCTTCGCCCTGTACTTGAGTCGGGTAGATAGAAATAGGTAGGTTAGGAAAACGGCGTTTTAATACCGAAATAATATCTTTGATAGCCGCACCAGTTGGGCTGGTAACCACCCCTAAATGCTTAGGGTGTCTTGGTAATGGCTTTTTATGTTCCGGATTAAATAGGCCTTCTTGATGTAGCCGTGCTTTTAGCTGTTCAAAAGCCAGCTTTAAAGCCCCTTCACCAGCGCTTTGCATGCCGTTTACAATTAATTGGTAGTCACCACGGGCCTCATATAAGCCAACGCTGGCGTTAATCAAAACTTGCTCACCTTCTTTGGGGACAAATTTTAAATATTGCGTGCGGCTTTTAAACATGGCACAGCGTACTTGTGCGCGCTGGTCTTTTAACGTGAAATACCAGTGGCCACTGGCAGGACGAGACAGGTTGCTGATTTCACCCGTTACTTGAACATTGTGTAAGTAGGTTTCTAAAAGCTCTTTGCTTTGGCGGTTTAATTGACTAACACTTAAAACGGCCGTTTGTTTGCCAGATGGCTGCATAATACTAATGACTATAGGTCAGGTTAAATTCAGATGGCAGTTTACAATGACTGAAGCTAATTAACGATGCTTATATGTAGGCATTGGGGGTCTAATTCACTTAAAAATAGCCGTTTAGAATTGTGCGCCAGTTGTCATAAATTAATTATTTTTATCATCTCGTCTATTTTTTTAAAAAAATACTGGACAGAAGTCTGGTAAGTAGCACTATACTGCTATCAGCAATTCACACGGTATTGCTTTTTTATTGTTCCCACGGATAAGGATTTATACATGAAAAAAATTATCGCTGGTGCTGCACTTGCTGTAGCCGCTTCTGCTTCTTTCGCTGCCCCTGCTGGTTGTGGTCTGGGTACTGCTGTTGTTTTCCCAGATGCTAGCCAATGGTACGAGCACGTAATGGCTGCGACTACTAACGGCTCTTCAGGCAATCAAACATTCGGTATGACTTCTGGTACTTTAGGTTGTGAAGCTGCTAATGGTCCTCTTAAGCTAGCTCAAATCTTCATGGATCAAAATATGGAGCAATTGGCTGCTGATGCATCTCGCGGTCAAGGCGAATCTTTAGACGCGCTTTCTGCTCTAATTGGTGTTGATGCTGCAGATAAAGCTGAATTCTCTAAAGAATTAAAAACTAACTTTGATGCAATCTTCGTTAGTACTTCAGCAACGTCTGAAGACGCTTACCAAGCAATGGTAAGTGTAATGGAGCAAAACGCTGAATTGGCCAAATACTTAGGTTAATTTATCGGGTATGAACATTAACTGAGTTAATATTCATAGGCTTGTAAAAATAAAGGGTGTTAGGATTATATTCTAACGCCCTTTATTATTTTTAATAAGAATAAATATGTTGAATAAGATGTACCCCAGTATCTTCAGTTTTATAAAACAGTGTTTTTTTTGTTTTTGTGTATTTTCTATTGTGCAGGTAGAGGTTCAAGCAAAAAGCATTGACCATAATAATATAATGGTGAATCAAGCCAAAATTGATGTGATGGGTTTGCACCCTCAGTGGCTGGCGTTATTGCACTATGAAAAACAAGGATTACTAAATAGTGTTTACAGTGAAGTAGACGATGAGAAATTCTTTTATTCAAAAACGGGTAAGACGGACTCAGTATCAGAATTGGTTGCAACCTTATCTGAGCTTCAAAAAAATCAAGATGGCGATAAGTCGGTATTCTGTCGCTTTCCAGCTAGATTGTATTTCATTCAAAAAAACTTCCCTGAATTAAGCTTCAAAAACAAACCATGCAAAGCCTTTGATGATTGGTATGGCAATGTTAAAGGCGAATCGCTCTTCTTAATTTTTCCTGCCTCGTATATGAACAGCCCGTCGTCTATGTTTGGCCATACATTATTGCGCTTGGATGGCAGGCAAGGGCACACGCTTTTATCTTCGGCGATTAACTTTGCGGCATTTACTGACCCAACAGATGACGAGCTTACGTTTACTGTAAAGGGCTTATCTGGTGGGTACCCAGGTTATGTTTCACTGGTGCCTTATTATGAAAAAGTAAATGAATATAATCATATTGAAAGCAGGGATATTTGGGAATACGAATTGAAATTATCAGTTGAAGATATTCAATTTTTTACTCGCCATATCTGGGAGCTAAATGAAATTAGGTTTGATTACTTTTTTGTAGATGAAAATTGTTCTTACAGACTACTAACATTGTTAAATGTGATTAACCCTGAATGGAAGTTAAGTGATGAATTTAATGATCGAACCATACCGACCGATTCAATCCGAACACTCCAGCGCCATAATCTAATTGGCGATATCACCTATAGGCCCTCTAAAACCAGTAAAATTAATGATCAGCGCAGGCAGTTGAATGTTACGCAGCGTAAAGTAGCCAGAGCCATAGCTGATGATCCTTATGGTTATGCAAACCAGGTTGAATTTAAACAGCTATCAAATAAAGAAAAGGCTCGGGTGTTAGAATTGGCCTACGATTATAATCGCTACTTAAATCTCAGAGAAAAAGTGACCGATCCAGAGTTGCAAAAACGCAGCCTTAAATTGTTATCACTTAGGTCAAAAATCGATTATGACGGAACCGCATTTTCTCCCGTGAGAATGCCTGCAACAAGAGATGAAGAAGGCCACGCCACTTATCGAAGCATTTTTTCTTCAGGTTTTCTCAGAGATCAGGGTTATGCCGAGTTAGGTGTGCGTATTAATTATCATGACTGGTTAGATTCTGTTGCTGGTTATCGTAATGGTGCGCAAATAGAAATGGGTAATGCGAGATTCAGAGCAACAGAAGATAATATTCAGCTTCAGCATTTTGATGTAATCAGTATTCGATCACTGGGCCCAAGAAATCGATTTAGCCAGCCTGTCAGTTGGCAAGTGAACGGTGGGTATGAGCGTTGGGCAAGTGATGGCAAGGGCCATAATCAATTACGATTAACCGGTGGCTTAGCTTATCAGTTTGGCCCTGGTGTGGCGTATGGCATGGCTGCGGCACAATTGGCTTATGGTGATCGCTATGATCACGATTTTCGTTTGGGAGTTGGCCCAGAAGTAGGCTACCTGATTCAAAAAGAAAAATTCAACCTTTGGGGGAGTTATGAATTACTACAAACGATTGATGACTCTTCTACCAGTGAAAAATTGAAACTATCAGTCACTTATACCATTAGCACCAATAGACAATTACGGTTAGAGCTTCAGCAGCAGGCGTGGGAAGGTGCTTCTGAAAATGACATGCGCTTAAGTTATGTTATTTATCATTAAGGGCTGCCGCTCGTTTACTTGGGTGTTGGTTTTTGGTGTTCTTTTACAAGGGTGTAGCTTAACGTCTTTGATGTTTTATCCATTCAAAAATATTCCCATGACGCCAGACAAAATAGGCGTTCATTTTGAACAAATTTTTCATGAAGCATCTGATGGCACAAAACTGGTTAGTTGGTGGCTACCCTCTGCGTTAAGCGGAGACACGGTTGCCTATGAAGTCGGTAACAAAGCAAAGGGCACAGTACTCTATCTGCATGGCAATGCTCAAAATATAAGTTATCACCAGTTCAATATTAATTGGTTGCCCAAGCAGGGTTATAATGTATTCATGCTGGGTTATCGACAATTTGGTCAATCAGAAGGCATTGCCAAGCTGCCCAATATCTTTCTAGACGTTCATTCAGGTCTTGATTGGATCCTGGCACAAGAAAAAACAGGCCCCGTATACATCTTGGGGCAAAGTATGGGGGCCAGCTTAAGTGTATTTGGCTTGGCCAGTTATGAGAGGGCCGAAAAAATAAACGGAGTGGTACTGGATGCTGCGTTTGATTCGTATCCCGGTATGGCGGCTCATGCTATGTCGAATAATTGGTTTACATGGCCATTGCAATTGCCTGCTTACATCATGACCAATGATTTTGACCCAGAAGCATGGATTCAGCATTGGCCTAAAAATACACCCTTATTAATGACCCACAGCCCAGATGATCAAGTGGTGCCCTATCAAAAAGGCCGTCATCTCTATAATTTAGCCAATACACCTAAATCTTGGGTAGAAAATGCAGGCCCCCATATTGCAACATTCCGCGACCAAAAAATGAAGGAATCAGTGTTGGATTTTTTTAGAAAACACCGCTGAAAACCTCTAAACCGCTCATATTCAAGTCTGCGTGCAGAATATTCATGAAACTAACTGCATTTTACTTTCCCAAGTAGGGTTATTTGCCGTACAATTACGCGCCATTCTTATCTAGGTATGGCGGTCTCTCCATGTTGCGAATTGCCCAAGACGCATTGACGTTCGACGATCTATTATTGGTTCCTGGTTACAGCGAAGTGCTGCCTAATCATGTAAGCCTTAAAACCAAATTAACTCGTAATATCGAGCTTAATATTCCCCTTATTTCTGCTGCTATGGATACGGTTACCGAATCCCGTTTAGCGATTGCTATGGCGCAAGAAGGTGGCTTAGGCATTATTCATAAGAATATGACCATTGATGAGCAAGCCTCTGAAGTTCGTAAGGTTAAGCGCTATGAAAGTGGTGTGGTAAAAGACCCTATCACCGTACCAAGTACAACCACCATTCGTGAATTAAGAGTGGTAACTCAGCAAAACAACATCTCAGGTGTACCAGTGGTTGATGGTGATGAGCTTGTCGGTATTGTAACTGGCCGTGATGTGCGTTTCGCAGACGATGTAAACTTAAGCGTGTCTGAAGTGATGACACCAAAAGATAAGCTGATCACCGTACCTGAAGGCGAAAGCCGCGAAATGATCGAGCAGCTGCTTCAAGCAAACCGCATTGAAAAATTATTGGTTGTAAATAAGGCAGGCGGTTTAGCTGGCTTGATTACCGTAAAAGATATAAACAAAGCACAAGAGCACCCAAATGCGTGTAAAGATGCAGATGGTCAGTTACGTGTTGGTGCAGCAGTAGGAACAGGGCCAGAAACACCTGATCGCATTACTGCACTGGTTAAGGCTGGCGTTGACGTGGTCATTGTTGATACCGCTCACGGCCACTCTAAAGGTGTGATTGACCGCGTACGTTGGGCAAAAGAAACATTCCCTGATTTACAAGTAATTGGCGGCAACATTGCCACAGGTTCTGCTGCAAAAGCACTGGCTGATGCCGGCGCTGATGGCGTTAAGGTAGGCATTGGCCCGGGTTCAATTTGTACTACGCGTATTGTTGCAGGTGTGGGTGTTCCACAGATCAGTGCCGTTGCTGATGTTGCAGCAGCACTTGAAGGCACTGGCGTGCCTTTGATCGCAGACGGCGGTATTCGCTTTTCGGGTGATATGGCAAAAGCGGTTGTTGCAGGCGCATACGTAATTATGGCTGGCTCGCTGCTTGCGGGTACAGATGAAGCACCCGGTGAAGTTGAACTTTTCCAGGGCCGTGCCTATAAATCTTACCGTGGAATGGGTTCTTTAGGTGCCATGGGTCAAAGCCAAGGCAGTGCGGATCGTTATTTCCAAGATGCTAAATCAGGCAATGACAAGCTCGTGCCAGAAGGCATTGAAGGCCGTATCGCAGTGAAAGGCCCAATGAGCAATGTTGTGCATCAAATGATGGGCGGTTTACGTTCAGCCATGGGTTACACAGGATCGGCTACCATTGATGAGATGCGCATCAAGCCAGAATTTGTGAAAATTTCGTCTGCCGGCATGAAAGAATCACACGTACATGACGTACAGATTACTAAAGAAGCCCCAAATTATAGGTTGGGATAGTAAGGCCCAATAAATACCTATGAGACAGGGTGGTGATTGAACTAAACGAAAACACTCACCCTAGTTTTCGCGCGACATAAATAGATAGCAGGTATCGCGCACAGGGCGCGGCTCGACGATACGTATCACCAAAACACGTAAGAGTCGCACAACGTGCGCGAAACCAAAGGCCTGATTTAGAGGTCGATGATTAGATAGTGAAACGTCTAATTATTTAAAAATTCCAGCCTGTTGAATTTCAGCAGGCTTTTTGCTTACTGGAATGTAAGTAATGACGCGACGTCAGGGCAAATAATTGCTCCTGCATTCATTGCATTTCCACCTTCCTTGGTGGTCATGACAATACGCGCTTAGTGTTTAACAAATAAATTGAAGTTAACCAAAATTCTTAGGGTTGCTAAACACCCTAAGGTCACCGGAGTTAAAAAATGACCACAGATATCCATTCGCAGAAAATCCTTATTTTAGATTTTGGTTCTCAATACACGCAGCTAATTGCCCGTCGTGTACGTGAGCTAGGAGTACTTTCTGAAATCCGTTCATGGGATATGCCAGCAGCCGACATCGAAGAATTTGCTCCTAAAGCAATCATTCTTGCCGGTGGTCCAGAATCAGTAACCGAAGCTGATGGCCCAAAAGCCGCTGACATTGTTTACACAATGGGTTTGCCTGTTTTAGGTATTTGCTATGGCATGCAAACCATGGCACAAGAATTAGGTGGCATCGTAGAAGCGTCTGATATTCGTGAGTTTGGTTACGCGCAAGTTAAGTCTGAAGGCGATAGCAAATTATTTAAAGACATTAGTGACCATGTAAACGATAAAGGCGAAAAGCTATTAGACGTTTGGATGAGCCACGGCGACAAAGTTATTGCGATTCCAGAAGGCTTTAAGCTAATGGCCAGTACAGAAAGCTGTCCTGTTGCAGGTATGTACAACGAAGAGAAGAATTTCTACGGCGTGCAGTTTCACCCAGAAGTGACACACTCACTGCAAGGTGGGCGCATGCTTGAGCATTTCATAAAAGACATCGCAGGCTGTGAAGGCTTGTGGACCCCAGCTAATATCATTGAAGATCAAATCAAGCGCGTACAAAAACAAGTAGGCGATAGAAAAGTATTGCTTGGTTTGTCAGGTGGGGTGGATTCCTCTGTTGTTGCAGCGCTTTTACACAAGGCCATTGGTGATCAGCTAACGTGTGTGTTTGTTGATAACGGCCTATTGCGTAAAAACGAAGGTGATATGGTAATGGACATGTTCGCTAAGAACATGGGCGTTAAAGTCATTCGTTCAGACGCTGAGGATTTATTCTTAGGTGCCCTGAAAGGTATATCTGATCCAGAGTTAAAACGTAAAGCCATTGGTAATACCTTTATCGAAGTATTTGATAAAGAAGCCACAGCCATTCAAGACGTAGACTTTTTAGCGCAGGGCACGATCTACCCTGATGTAATAGAGTCAGCGGCGTCTAAAACCGGTAAAGCCCATGGGATTAAATCGCACCACAATGTAGGCGGTTTGCCAGATGATATGAAAATGGACTTGGTTGAGCCATTACGTGAATTGTTTAAAGACGAAGTACGTAAAATTGGTTTAGAACTAGGCTTGCCATACGACATGGTTTACCGTCATCCGTTCCCAGGGCCAGGCCTTGGTGTGCGTATCTTAGGTGAAGTGAAAAAAGAGTATTGTGAAATACTGCGTGAAGCCGATGCAATCTTCCTTGAAGAACTGCATAACTTTGATTGGTACCATAAAACGTCACAAGCTTTCGTTGTATTCCTACCGGTTAAATCAGTAGGTGTAGTAGGTGATCAGCGTCGTTACGAGTGGGTTGTTTCTTTACGTGCAGTTGAAACCATCGACTTTATGACCGCTCGCTGGGCGCACTTACCTTACGAATTGTTAGAGAAAGTATCGAATCGTATTATCAACGAAATCGAGCATATCTCTCGTGTAGCTTACGATGTTTCATCTAAGCCACCTGCAACGATCGAATGGGAATAATCTTGTAGGAAGCGTAAGAGGGCGCTCTGCGCCGACCTGAGCCGATGCTAAGCATCGGCTTTTTTATGTTTGAAATTCACTCGGTAAATTATGTTAATTACATTGCAGCAACTTCAGTCAGGGGTTATCACGCCTGAGTCATTGGGCCCAGAAAAACGCCTACAACTAGCTGAAGGCTTAACAGAATTTCCCCGTGAATTATTTGCGCTGGCGGATCACCTTCAAGTACTTGATATGTCGGATAACAAGCTATCGGAATTACCAAGTGATTTTGGTCGATTTAAACGCCTTAAACTATTATTTTTATCCAACAATGAATTTGATCACTTGCCAAATGTGATATCAGATTGCAGTGAGCTAGAAATGATTGGCTTTAAATCCAATCAAATAAACGTCATTTCAGAAACAGCGTTACCAGCAAAAACTCGCTGGTTAATTCTAACGGACAATCAAATATCTAAACTGCCAGAGTCCATTGGTAACTTAACTAGATTGAGAAAACTGGCTCTAGCTGGCAATCAACTGACAGCTTTGCCCGTGACTATGTCGCAATGCAAAAGTCTAGAGTTAATTCGTTTGTCTGCTAACCAATTTAAAGTGATGCCAGATTGGTTGTTTCAATTACCAAAGTTAGCTTGGTTAGCATTTTCAGGGAACCCGTGCACTGTCAGCAATCAAGTACAGGTGGCAGACTTACCGCAAGCTGAATTAAAAGACATTAAACTATTGCAGCAAATAGGAATGGGAGCATCAGGGGTAATACATAAAGCGCAATGGTTGAACAAAAATAATGAAAGCACTGGAAATCCCACAGATGATATTGCTGTTAAGTTGTTTAAAGGCCGTGTTACCAGTGATGGTTACCCGCAAGACGAACTTGATTGTTGCTTAACGGCGGGTGAGCATAAAAACTTAATTAAAACGATTGGCTTTATACCTAACCCAAAGCAATTAGGTTTACTAATGGCATTAATCCCAAGTACATATCGTAATCTGGGCTTGCCGCCATCTATAATTACCTGTACTCGCGATACGTTTGAACAGGGCACTCAGTTTGATATTGATGTGATTATAACCGTCATAAAACAAATGGTGTCGACTGTGCAGCATTTACACAATCAAGGTGTGAGTCACGGCGATATATACGCGCACAATATAATGGTTGATGAGCAATCAAATGCGTTGTTTGGTGACTTTGGTGCGGCCACGCAGCTTACTCAACTGCCCATGAACCTGCAGTTGGCAATGGAAAAAATTGAAGTGCGAGCCTTGGGTAATTTACTCGAAGACTTGCTACTTAATTGCAACACAGGTCGACAAGCTGATACCAAATTAAAAATTAATCAGCTGACGGGGTTGGTAAAATTGTGCCACCTTAGCGATGTTGATACGCGCATAGGTTTGAGTCGTTTAAATATTCATTTACAGGTGTGCTGATCAAATACTGATCAGGTTATCTGTCGTATTTAATCGTAGTTACATACTGTAACAAAGAATGAGTGTATATTTTTTGATAATTCTTTAGAATTTATAAGTAAATATATGCCATATTTTGTATCTGGCTGAATAATAAAAATAATAAATTATCTTTTTTGTAAATATTTTGGCGTTTTTTGTCGTGTTTCATGTGGCCAGCTTCTCAAGCTCGGCTTGAAGTTTTTGAAATGCAGTGTCCATCGACAAAAAAATCACGTATAAAGATAGGTATAGAAAGGTAATACGTTTACCTGATTAAAAACGCAACACACGGCAATAGTCGTAAAACTAACAATAATAACAACAACTAAGAGAACTGGGCGAATGACTTCAAAGAAAGTAATGCAAACCCTTGGTCGAAAAAAATATTTAGCGGCGGCCATCCCTTTAATTATCGCAGCGCAAGCAAACGCAGTTGAATTCAACTTTGGCGATGTAGAAATGAGTTTAGATACTCAGCTAAC
>JAWUVN010000010.1:0-9417 GCA_034112345.1 Bermanella sp.
ATGCTTTTCAAGCTCTTCATTTCTTGCGGATAACTCTTGAGTCTTTAGGTCAACTTCATACTGAAGATTTTCAGTTAGGTGCTCTGCCACATCTAATGACCGAACGAATCTTGATAGCTGGATTTGTGTTTGAATAAACAAAAATATAATCAAAGCATATTCGGTTACAAAAAAGTTATAACCTGCGAATCTAGTGGAAACAATGTCATGCAGCAACCCCATAAGTAATGGAATAGCACTGATCACCAAACTATTAACGCCCACTGACTTACGAAGCATTGCACGACTTAAAATTGCAACTGTAAAAGTAACAAAAACTAACAGCACGATTTGATACAGGGATAAAACTTGGGTCATTAAACTAACAGGTATATAGAACGTGATAGCTACTGTGATAATCAGAAGCCCGTATCCCAATACAATATAACGCCTAGAATGCGCAATCGGAAATAAAGCCAAAACGAAATGTGCGATAGCTAAACCTGCCCAAACCATATCGATGTATTCAAGCCGCAGGGTCATTTCTCGCATATCAAAAGGCGCCAATATAAAATCGATGTATGACGAGGTTAAAATCGTCCGGATAATCAATGCTATGGTAAATAAAGAAAGGATAAGTAACGCAGGCTCTGTTCTGCGCTGACTATAAAAAACAATGTTTTGAACCGCAATAAACAATCCAATACCAATGATCAAGGCTTTAGCGGTTACACCCCAAATAATGTCTAGTACAACATCATCATGCTCGACTATTTCTAATTTAGAACCTAACCCTGAACGCTCTACATAATATGCTGACACATAAATCACTAACGTGCCTGATTGGCTCTTACTTGGTAATTGCACATAACCCGTTTCATGCCCATTTTTTTGTTGCTGCTTAGTCCTTCCAATACGGCCATTCTCACCCAGCAATACAGGGGCGAAATTATCCTCTACCCACCACACCTGCCAAGCATCATGTGAATTCTTTAAATATAAAGTAGGTTGATCAAAGGCCAATGCTAGGCGTGAAATTCTGATGGCATACGTTGCATAGCCTTGAACAATTCCATCTACCCGCTCGTCTACGTGTTCATACAAATAAGCAGGTAGGTGAACAAAAGGTAAATCACTGCTTTGACGCTCAAATTCTGACAAGGGTGTAAATGCCATCCATTCACTGCCCCAATCACCAGACAAGCTTAATACACCACCGTCTATTGCTTGCGCATCAACCTCTCGCAAAGGCGCGCCATAAGACGTCGCCACCATGCTCAGTGCCGTTAAGACGTGAATAACAAAAAAGACAAAATACCGCAAATTAAGGGTCGCTGCTTATGAATGAAACAATCCTTTAACTATAGCCTCTCATTCCTATTCAGGGCAGCCAAATAGCGAAGATTAATCTCAAATACTACATATTCTTTTAGGCTATATAGGTCCTAAATCACGCCTTGTAACGGCAATGCCACCCTTTGCAAAAAATCCTGTAAACTCTGCCAATATATACCCCCTTAAATCGCAATTTACATTTAATTGAAGAGAGCTCTTACATGGCTAAATATCACGTATACGGCATTGGTAACGCACTGGTAGACCAAGAATTTGAAGTTACTGATGCCTTTTTTGGCAGTAATAACATTGAAAAAGGCATTATGACGCTGATTGAAGAAGATCAGCAACATACGTTGCTCGACGCTTTAACCACTGAATTTGGCGTTAAAAAACGCGCTGGTGGCGGTTCTGCTGCAAACACCATTTTTGCAGCCCAATACCTAGGAGCTAACACCTTTTACAGCTGCAATGTTGCTAATGACGAAGCCGGTGATTTTTACGTAAAAGATTTAACCGAAGCCGGCATTGATACAAACCTTGGCAATGACCGCGCCAATGGTGTAACTGGTAAATGCATGGTGATGATCACGCCTGATGCAGAGCGCACCATGAATACCTACCTTGGTATTACAGCAAATTTTGGCATTGAACACATTGACCAAGATGCACTGAAAGACAGTGAGTACTTATATATTGAGGGCTATCTAGTCACAAGTGACACTGCTCGTCCAGCCGCTATCGAATGCAAAAAAATAGCTGAAGCAAATAATGTAAAAACAGCCATGACCTTCTCTGACCCGGCCATGGTCCAGTTCTTTAAAGACGGCATATTAGACATTCTTGGTACTGGGGTGGATCTGTTGTTCTGCAATGAAGAGGAAGCCATGTTGGTTGCAGATACTCAAGATTTTGAAACGGCTAAAAACCACATGAAAACTCTGGCTAAATCTTTTGCCATTACCCTAGGCTCTAAAGGTGCACTGTTGTTTGATGGCAAAAATGAAATCATCATTGCGCCTCACGCAGTAACCGCTGTAGACAGCAATGGCGCAGGCGATAACTTTGCTGGAGCCTTCATGTATGGCATAACCAACGGCCTAAGCTTTGAAGAGTCCGGTAAGCTTGCCAGTAAGATCAGTTCAGAAGTTGTGAGCTGCTTTGGCCCGCGCCTAGATGCTGGCCTGTATAAGAAATTTAAAGCCGAAGCTTAAATTTTTATGTCGCTCATCTAACCCTTATTTAAGGGTTAGATGATACAAAAAAGGCCCATCATTGATGGGCCTTTTTTGTATGCGATTACTGGTTTCAGCCAATTATTATCGCGCTTTTATCGCGTCTACCTTATCCATTAGATGGGCAATATGCGGTCTGTTTTCTCGGATCTCTGCAGACGTTAAACCATCAAGTTCATGAGGAAACACGAGCCACTCATCACTGTCGTGAATGTAATAATCAGGTGTACGGTCTGTTTTATTGTTCTTAGGCTTAAAGTAAGGCGTAGCAACACGAATCTCAGGTGTGTTCTTTTTACATGCTTTTTTCAAGTCATGAATAATTTTTTCAATGCTCAAGCCACTGTCATGAACATCATCAACAATCAGTAAGCTATCTTCCGCTTCTAAACGTTTTACTAGGTAGGTTAAACCGTGCACTCGAACTTCTTTGCCACGCTCACCAATGCCTGTGTAGCTAGATGTTCGAATGGCGATATGATCCGATTCTACACCCAATACATGCAATAATTCTTGTACTGCGATGCCTACAGGGGCGCCACCGCGCCAAACGCCCACAATGTAATCTGGGCGAAATCCGCTTTCGTGAATTTGCAAAGCCAACTCGAAACTATCTTCGATCAGTTGGTCTGCACTAATAAATACTTTTTTCATGTCTGTACCTCTAAAAATCTGTAAGTCACTTAGCCAAAGCGGGGCTATCCTGCTTTACGTAACATCCAAATACCCCATGCAAAACATAATATGATGGGGATAAGATTCGCGAATAATGGGCCAATGCCCACCAATAACCCAATAGGGCCTAATAAATCCACGGCAATTTTATACACTAATCCAACCAATATCCCGCTGAATAGCCTTTGCCCCATTGTCACTGATCGCAACGGACCAAAAATAAAACTGATACCAACTAAAACCAAAGCGATAGTACTTAGCGGTTGTAATAATTTCTTCCAAAACGCCAGCTTAAATTCACCGCCGCCCAAGCCTTGTTCATCGAGATAATTGCCATAGCTATACAGTGTACTGATCGCCATATCCTTAGGCTCTTGCGCCACAAATTTTAGCCGCTCAGGGGTCAAATCCGTCTCAAACATACCTGTGGGTGACTGAGTAACAATGGTCTCAAATGCGGTAACCTCTGTGCGATTTACCTGTTCCATTAACCATTGCTCTCGCTGGAATAAAGCGCGTTTAGCATGGGTTAATGATACAAGGTTGTTCTCGTCATCAAACTTATAAACCGTTAAACCGTGTAATACGCCATTGGGCTCAATAGCACTAAACCGCATATAGCTATTGCCTTCACGGTGCCAATGGCCTTTCCCTTCATTACTCACCGCCACTTCACGACCCAGTGATATGGTTCGAAAATTGGTCGCCATGCGCTCTAAATCCGGCACGATATACTCACCCATGACTAGGCTTAAGGCCATCATGATAGAGGCTGCCTTCATAGTACTGATCATAATGCGATGCGTGCTAACGCCGGCAGCACGAATCGCTGTTAATTCACTGTGTGTAGCTAAACCACCCAAGCCTGCAAGACAACCAATTAAAGTAATCATGGGAATCATTTCGTATAAGCGAGTAGGGGCTGACGCAGCGACATAAAATAAGGCATCGGCAAACGTGTAAGTCGCCCGAATATTATCTAATTGATTCAGTAAAGCGATCACAAAATCCAGCATGGCCAGTACGAGTAAAACCGCCAATATGGCATTTAAAACCGAGCTGCGAATATGCGCATCAATTTTACGCATGATCGGCTCCTGCTTTGTTAGCCGCTGATAATGCTTGGGCTTTTTGCGCGTATAACCGGCGCTTACGGCTATTCCATTTTAAAACCAAGGTTGGCCAATACATCAAGGCTAAACCAATGGATAAGAATATGGCATGCAGCCACCAAAGACCCATCCACATTGGCGTGTCGCCTTGTTCCATCCACTTTCTTGCAGTAATTAAGGTAGTGTAATACACCATGTAAATAACAATGGCTGGCATAACTTTTCCATAACGGCCTGCTCTTGGTTTCACATGACTTAATGGGAAGGCAATAAAAACAATAATAGGAATCAACAAAAATAGGCCGATACGATAATGCAAACGTGCCTTATATACTCGATTCTCTTTATCCAGTAGCGCCATGGTACTGATCGATTCGTAACGCGCCTTTTTGGCTACGCTGCTCTCTTCGGCTATTTTTACCGAGTACTGATCAAACGACATGGCCTCGAATTTTGCCTGCCCTGGAATACCACTAAAGCGCTTACCATTAGTGAGCTCTAAATACCGACTGCCCGATTCTTCGCTCACAGATAGTCGGCCATAATCCGCAAGGATCAATGCATTGCCATCCGCCATAAACACTTTTTGCATTTCTTTACGGTCAGCCGATAGGGTTTCGGAATAAGAAACCTTACTGCCACTTTTGCCCAGCGCATTAAATCGCCCAGGGGTAATAAATGAAAATTCACTTTCTTGCTGTTGTTTCTGTAGGTACGTATCCAACTTATTGGCGGCGGTTGGGGCCAAATACAAACTTAAGAAACCAATAATTAACATCATGACAAACACAGGTGCCATCGTAATTCTAAAAACCTGCTTAGGACCAAATCCAGTGGCAGCCAGAACCGTCATCTCGTTTTCACTGTACATACGCCCATACACAAGCAAAATTGAGATGTAAAAGCCTAGAGGCAAAATCAATTGTAAAAAACCAGGGCTATTGTAGCCAATGGTATAAAGTACAGCTTCAGGAGGAATGACACCTGCCACCGCATCATTAAGATGCACCACCAAACGTGCGCTGATTACGATCAGCATCAAAATGCCGGTGATTACAAACGTAGAGGTCAGTAATTCACGTAAAAAATAGCGTGTGAGTATCAAAGAATAACCTTAAAAATTAAAGCATGATTAAAAACGTCAGCCCATATCAGCCTCTTAGCAAGAAACCCTGAGAGACTATGGCAAATTCGGCTTTTTCAAGTAGACTCAGCATTATCCCTGAAATAAATCTAATGCACTAGAAAGGAAGCCTTTATTCCTAAAATAAGTATAGGGATTGATCAACCACAGGCTTGCAGACAGTGTTACAACCCATAGCGGAGTTTACATGGAATTTATCCTTACCCAATCAAGTGTATCTGAATATTCTGGCCAAGCCATTTTACTGCCCATACTAAGTGAAAGCCCTCAAACACCTGCAACTACGGCCATGGATACATCGTTAAATGGCTTTATCACCCAGCTAATCGATAATAAAGACCTAAAAGGTAAGCCTGGTGAAGCTCTTGTGATTCCGCAGGCCAATGGCCCGCGCCTTATTCTAATTGGCATGGGTAAAGCCGACGGAAAAACAGGTGATTTTACAAAGTCCATTCAAGCCGCTGCCAAAGCACTTAAGAGCAGCGCTGCTAACGATGGCATCATTGATATCTCAGGCATCACCGTTGCCAATAAAGACCTAAATTGGATAAACCGACAGCTAGCCCAAGGGTTTGAAGACAGCTTGTATCTTTTTGATGAATGCAAAAGTAAAAAAGAAGATGCACCAGCACCAAGTACCATTAAATCGCTAACCGTAGTGACAGACAGCCAATTCCAAAGCGATGTCTTGTTTGGTCAAGCCGTCGCAAAAGGCATGGCACTAACCAAACAGCTAGGCGACCTGCCACCTAATGTGGCAACCCCTTCTTACCTAGCCGATGAAGCTGAAAGATTAGCGAGCTTAAGCAACAAGATGACAACATCTATTGTTGATGAAGACAAAATGGAAGAACTGGGTATGGGCTCATTCTTATCTGTATCCAAGGGCTCTATTGAACCAGGCAAAATCATTTGTATGGAATACAAGGGCGGTAAAAAAGGCGATGCGCCTCATGCACTTGTGGGCAAAGGCATTACTTTTGATACCGGCGGCATCAGCTTAAAGCCGGGCGCTGGCATGGACGAAATGAAATAAGACATGTGCGGAGCCGCATCTGTTCTGGGCACCATGTTAACCATCATTAAACTTGATTTACCCATTAACTTTGTTGCCATTGTTGCGGCCGCCGAAAACATGCCATCCGGCCATGCAAGTAAACCTGGTGACATAGTGACTGCCATGAATGGCACCACCATCGAAATTTTAAATACCGATGCTGAGGGCCGCCTAGTTTTATGCGACGCTTTAACCTATACCATTGAAACATTCAAACCTGCCAGCATTATGGATATTGCCACCCTAACAGGGGCCTGCATGATGGCTCTAGGTGGCGTTAACTCAGGTTTATTCACAGAAGATGACGCTTTGGCGCAAGAAATAATCGAAGCCAGCCATAGCAGCTGTGACCCTGCTTTGCGCTTACCCCTTCAAGACGAATAACAAGAACTACTACACAGTAACTTTGCAGACATCGCAAACATTGGCGGCCGCTTAGCGGGTGCCACAACCGCAGCATGCTTCTTATCGCGCTTTACTAAAGGTCAAACTTGGGCGCATTTAGATATTGCAGGCACGGCATGGAACAGTGGCGGTAAAAACAAAGGCTCAACAGGTCGTCCTGTACCGCTATTAGTTAATTATTTAGCCAATAAAATTGGTTAATAACAGGCGTTACTTCCAGTAAAGAACCATAAAAGAGGGTGATCATTGATCACCCTTTTTTGTTTCAAAAAAAAACACTTTGAATCAATAATACGTTACGACTCAGCTTTATTTGACGCGTCTAACTTATAGTAAATACCGGTAGCCACTGAATTAGCATAATCTTTTGTATTGTCGTATTTCTTTTGCATAAGCCGCCAGCTGTTTCAACATACCGTTCAGCTTTGCCACACCTTCGTACCCACGACCACAGCCATTACTGTGCGCACCATCTTTAGTGCAACCACTATTACAACGATTCAACATTGAACAATCTGAAGAACGGTACTTCATTATCATTCAGCTTTTACATAAATTGAATGGCCATGCTCGGTAACCACCATATCTACGTATTGTCAGGTATCAAATATTAACAACCTTAGCTCAACTTAATACAACTTATTAATACAACCTAGGCCCTACTTTTGTTTTACCATGGGTTTCGATAATTAGAATCGTTCCAACAGGGTGTTTTCTGTGTTCGCCCTCTACTGCCGAAATAGGAACACCTATTCTTGCACTGCAAGCCCATAGGTTTATGAGAGAAAAGATCAAAATACACTGACTTACTTGCTTCATTCTCATTGACCTTACTCCATTTATTAATGGCTACATTGCCAACTATCATCCGTTACATCTTAGTTTCAATCACAATAAAACTTAGCTCACTACAGCAACGCTACCTAGGCTGAACTTCAGGCGGCAAATGCGTCTCTAAACGATGCTGCATATCGGACACCACTTCTTCGTAATAGTCATGACCAAATTCGAACGGCAATGATTTTTTATATTGTGCAATATCTATAATTTCTAAATTTGCCCGAATGGTTTTGAATACACCCGGTAACGTATCCCCCGGTGCTTGAATATGATGAAGCCCACCGCTGTATACAAACAAGACCTTGCCCGTTTGTTTTTTCTTTAAAATATCCGCTACACCACCGCGCACTGTCATGGTGTTTCCATGCTTATCTAACCCGCCTCGTCGTTTCATTCTTCCTTCAGGTAATATGGCTACCAAGGTGTCTTCGTCAACCAAACTCATAAAGTGCTTCCATGAATCATCTCGATTACGACTAATGGGAATAAGCCCAGGGAATAACCCATGATAAATTTTACCCACGATAGCTCGCTCATTAAGCGTAATGTCGGCACCTGGAGCTAAAAGATCACCACTCAAGCGCCATAAAATGTGCAGTGGCACACCGCCTACAAAAATTGGCTCCCACAGACTGGTATGATTTAAAAATACCAGTAACCGAACATCTTTAAACTGGTCAAAGTTTTGATCACTTAACCAACGATATTCAAATCGATACAAGGGCCAACACACAAGCTTAATCAGGCACAAAAAGAAAAATCGTATTAAACGTACCATGCCGTTATCTACTATCTATCGCTCAGAAAAAAACAATAAACACCCATTGAGCACATGAGTATTCAAGGCATTCATACAGCTCTATGCATAATATGAACGTATAATATTTCAACATCCTAGCCTTAAGCTTAGGGGCTACGTATAATCTTTACCAATTCACACTCAAAGACACCTTTTATGACCTCTGTAGACTTTTATATATTAGGTGCCACCAAGCAGCTAGATCGCTTAGATTTTGTTTGTCGCCTAGTGGAAAAGGTATATGGCGAGGGGCGTAAAGTATACCTACACACCGAAAACGAAAAACAAGCAATTTGGCTAGATAGCCATCTATGGAAATTCAAGCCTGATAGCTTTATCCCCCACAACATCATTGGCAACTCAGATCAACCTGAAGCTCAAGTCCAGATTGGTTGGCAAGATCACCCTGCTCATCACAATGATGTATTGGTTAACCTAAGCGGACCCATTCCAACATTTTTTAGCCGATTTGATCGTGTTTTAGAAGTGGTGATTCAAGATGAAGCTGTGCTTGAGCAGACTCGTAAGCACTACAAGTTTTATAAAGATCGCGGCTATGAAGTGACTCATAGGGATTTACGGGGGTAGAACTCCACACGCTCCTAATCCCTTGTTTTAATTAAAGTATTCCAATATCGGTTGCGCATTTAAATTGCCTGACCGCTTGTTTTCATCTAATCTTGCGCCTCCTCAAATCAACCTAAGGAAGACTCAATGCTAAAGCTCATCCCTATCGGAGCTTTGTTGTTGCTGGGTGCATGCGCTCGATTGGACCACGTCCAAATCGGCGATATTGATCAAACTCAAGGACAACTTACTCCAATATCCGTAAAAGT
>JAWUVN010000011.1:0-16894 GCA_034112345.1 Bermanella sp.
AATACTACCGCCTTAAAAATCAAACCCGCACTTAGTTTTAATACACGCTTAAATTACGCGGTTTCATCTAATATTAATCTAGGCATCTCAGCCTATTACAAAAGACTATCTGTTACAGACAGTGATTTATATCGCTCATCCAAAGAACGTTCTAGCCTTAGCTCAACATCCAGTTTTTTGACAGCTTCTTACAAATTTCTATAGATTAATCTATCGCTCACAGGGTGAGCTCGTACGAGGGCAGCCCCTGCCCGATCAACAGAAGCCTTAACGTTTACTTGGGTGCCAAGCCCATATCATCCAACCGCATGAGTATTTCCATCTTTCGAGTTTGCGCCACCTCTAACCAAGATACACACCAAGACTATTAGGCACGAGCGCCAATAATGGCGTAAATGGAATTCAAACCAATGCCTTTCATGGGCTTCAGCTGTGCGTACAATTCATAGGGGTCGATTGCCATGAAGTCTTCAACGGTGTGGATATCGATCTTGGCAAAGGTCTCTTCGCTTTTAGGGCCGAAACCATTGAGGTCGCGTAAGCGCTTGGGGGCAGGATAAGGAAGTGTCATAATGAGCTAATGCATAATGTGATGCATCGTATTCTATCTATATCGCTGTAAGAATAAAGCTGAACCTTTATTCAACAAATAATATAGCTCCATGCAATCATATGCCCCCTCAACGACAGAGATGAACGGCATCACCCACTTTCGTACCCTCGCCAAATACAATACTCGTTTAAACCGACAAGTATTTACCGCGGCCTCTGTTTTATCTCATACGCAATTACATGAAGATCGCGCTGCGTTTTTTAAATCTATTATGGGCACCCTGAATCACATTTTAATGGGCGACCTACTTTGGCTGCGCCGTGTTTATTTACATCATGCCCCGCACAACCAAGCTTTCTCTCAGCTAGCAGCGTTAGAAACATACCCGAAAATTGAATCGATAAATCAAATATTTTTTGAAGATTTTGAATTGCTGAAAGCCACACACTTTGAAGTGGATGGCATCATCAGAGATTGGATTAATGAGTAGATAACAGAAGCGGATTTAAAAAGTAATTTCTGTTACCAAAACATTAAAGGTGAAAGCGCCACTAAAAACTTTGGCGAAGTGCTTTCTCATATTTTTAATCATCAACCCCATCACCGTGGCCAAGCTTCCACATTGTTAACGCAAGCTGGAGTGAGTATTGGTGTTACCGATTATTTGATGGATATATGAAGTTAATAGACCCCCTATTAAAATTACTCACAAAACAGAAATTACGATCATAATAATGTAATATTTACTGTACTATAATTTTTATCACCATCAACTTCTTTAAAGTCACACCACCAGCAATTTATCAATAATCTGCGCATACTTAACCCATCTATATCTATATATTTTTTAAGATTAATTCTTTCAAATATTTCCAATATATCACTTGAATTAAATATGCCCTTAGGGAAACACTCCATGTTTAAAACATTTTTCAGCTCTTCAAAATGCTCTTTTAATATAGGTATACTATAACCTCTTTCTGTTGCAGGGTTTTTCTTCGGAATTCTTCCATTAAACTCTTTCATTGCATGTTCATAATCAGAAACTACGTCAGTTACATCATTCATAGAACGAGGCTTAACACATTTGTAATTCTCTACAGTATATTTATTCCTTGATACTAACTTCCCATCATACTTACAAAGTCTTTTAAATACGGCATATGTCATATCTATATTGCCGACAACATTATTTTCGTCCAAATAAAAATCTACGGCATCAAATTTACACTCGTGAATCGACTCAACTAAGCCATAGTAGCTATTTGCTTCACACCACATACCATCAACCTCCAGATTTCCGTAAAATAATAGACTTTCAATCAAAACAAATAGGCATTGTAAATGCTTCATGACTCAATCTCTATCGGATTAACTCCATACATTTAACACCTAAAGACTGATGGAAAAGACTATTTTAAAATAGTATGAAAGTTGAGCTTATAAACTAAGAACGATTTTCTTTATAGAATGGAAAAAATAAGCATAAAAAAACCGCGATAACTTTTCAGTTAACCGCGGTTTTTTTATGTCTTCGATAACCCAACAAGGGTTATCGAAGCAGCTAGATTATTAACAATTAAGAATAAACAGGCAATGTCGCACAAAGTGCGTTCACTTTCTCACGTACTTGAGCTGTTACTTCATCTTTGTTGCCGTTTTCTAAGCTGTCTAGAACGTCACAAATCCAACCGGTTAATTCAGTTGATTGTGCTTCGTTGAAGCCGCGAGATGTAATGGCTGGTGTACCGATGCGTAAGCCAGATGTAACAAACGGTGAACGTGGGTCGTTAGGCACCGCGTTTTTGTTTACTGTGATGTAAGCTTCGCCTAGTGCCGCGTCTGCGTCTTACCTGTGTATTCTTTGCCGATTAAATCAACTAGGAATAAGTGGTCGTCTGTGCCGCCAGATACGATGTTGATGCCGCGAGCGATGAATGCGTTAGCCATGGCTTGTGCATTTTTAACCACTTGAGCTTGGTATGCTTTGTAGTCATCTGACATGGCTTCTTTAAAGCAAACCGCTTTTGCAGCGATTACGTGCATTAAAGGGCCACCTTGAGATTCAGGGAAGACTGCAAAGTTAAGACGTTTGTTAAGCTCTTCGTCTTCTTTGGCTAGGATCAAACCACCACGTGGGCCACGTAATGTTTTGTGCGTTGTGGTTGTTACTACATCAGCAATGCCGATTGGGCTTGGGTAAACACCCGCAGCAATTAGACCAGCTACGTGAGCCATATCTACGAATAAGTATGCGCCAACCTTGTCCGCGATATCACGGAACCGCAGCCAATCAACGATGCGGCTGTATGCAGAGAAGCCGGCTACGATCATTTTTGGTTTGTGCTCAAGAGCCAATGCTTCAACTTGATCGTAATCGATCTCGCCAGTTTCTGCTTTTAGGCCGTACTGAACCGCATTATAGATACGACCAGAGAAGGACACTGATGCACCATGTGTAAGGTGACCACCGTGCGCTAGGCTCATACCCAAGATTGTGTCGCCAGGCTTACATAAAGCCATGTATACCGCTGCGTTTGCTTGTGAACCTGAGTGTGGCTGTACGTTGGCGTATGGTGCGCCAAAAAGCTCTTTTGCACGATCGATGGCCAATTGTTCGATCACGTCTACGTGCTCACAACCGCCGTAGTAGCGCTTACCAGGGTAGCCTTCAGCGTATTTATTGGTTAGCTGACTGCCTTGCGCTTCCATTACTCGTGGGCTGGTGTAGTTTTCAGATGCAATCAATTCGATGTGGTGCTCTTGGCGCACATCTTCAGCTTTCATGGCTTCCCATAAAACTGGATCGAAATCGGCAATATTCATGTCTTTTTTGAACATGGTTGAACCCCTGAGTAATGGTTGCTTTAGGTTAAATCCTTACTGTAGCGAAGAATTTAACCTTTTTAGAAATTATCTGGCGCGCATTGTACATCAGCTAAAGACGGGTAGCACCTGAAAGGGCATCAAGCAAAGTGAAGGATTATTCATAGTGTGTCGATTTAAGAGGGTTATCACTGTCATTTACAAATGCCAAACCAGATGCGAAGCATTTAAATCACTCATTCCCCATTAATGTAGCCAGCGGCAACCCCCTGAATATAAAGGGGCTGCGGCTTTGATTCTAGGTTAGACCTCTAAATAATGTTCATTTTCTACATCTAAGAAATCTTGTGCGATTGCATCAGCCGGTACGGGGTAGCTGTAAATGTAACCCTGAACTTTATGACAGCCAATTTCTTCCAAAAACTGCCTTTGCTCTTGTGTTTCTACGCCTTCAGCGATCACACCCAAGCCTAGGTTATTGGCCATGGCGACGATTGTTTTAGTGATTTGGCCATCTTCTTTATTGTGAGGCAAATTGCGAATAAAGCTTTGATCTATTTTTAAATTATTCACAGGGAACTGCTTTAAATAGCTAAGCGAGCTGTAACCGGTTCCAAAATCATCAATGGATAATCCAAAGCCCATTTTTCTGGCTTCGTTTAACACCGCTAAAGTGCGGTCGACATCGTCCATTAAGATACTTTCAGTTAATTCAAGTTCGATGAGTTCTGGATCGACACCGGTTTCATTTACTATGCGACAAATACGATCCAGCATGTCGGTGTCTTTAAACTGCCTTGCACTTAAATTCACCGCGACCTTAGGCACTAGATAACCTGTTTCTTGCCATTCAATAATCTGTTCACATACAGCGCGCAACACCCATTCACCTATGGGCACAATTAAACCCGTTTCTTCTATGATGGGAATAAATTTATCGGGCCCGACAATACCATGATTCGGCCTGCGCCAACGCAGTAAGGTTTCTATGCCACATAATTTATTTTCTTTAATATCCCACTGGGCTTGGAAGTACAATTCAAACTCATCTCGGCGCAAGGCTAGGTGTAAATTATTTTCTAGCTCTAATCGCTCCATGGCTTTGATGTTCATTTCTTCAACGTAAAACTGAACATTATTTTTACCCATGGCTTTTGCGTGATACATGGCTGTATCGGCGTTACGCAATAAATCCATACCGCTACTGGCATTTTCCGGATATATCGCCACCCCTACACTGGCACTTAAATATAATTGTCGATCACCAATTACAAAGGGCTGCATCATTTGATGCAGGATCATTTCACTTACTTTAATGACTTCTTCTTTTGCTTCTTCTAAATTGGCTAGACTCGGCATAATCACAGTAAATTCATCGCCACCGATGCGAGCCACCAAATCTTGCGATCGCACTGATGCGGCCAATCTTTGCGCGACTTCTTTTAATACCTGATCGCCCACAGGATGCCCCATGGTATCGTTGATGGGCTTAAAGCGATCTAGATCTATAAACAGTAAGGCAAGCATTCGCTCTTCTTCTTCCATAAATCGCTCTAGTGTTTCATGCATTTGTGATCGATTAGGCAAGCCGGTGAGTGGATCGAAGTAGGCTAAATGTTCGATACGAGCTTCTGTTATTTTTTTATCTGCAATATCAGATGAAATAATAATGTTACTTTGAACATGGCCTAGGTCATCTTTAATTGCTGTTATACCAGTCCAACTTGGGCGTATTTCCCCTTGCTTGTTTCGGTAACTTATTTCGCCCTGCCAATATCCTTCTTTAATAATCGCATTAGAAATGTTATTGAGCACTTCAATTTTAATATTAGGTGAAAGTAGCTGACTTGGATTTTCACCGATGATCTGACTGCTCTCAAAACCGGTTAATGACAAAAAGGCTTTATTCACTTTACTGATATGCCCTAATGAGGTGGTTACCATTATAGCTTCTGACGAGTTATCAAACACCTCAGATGCTGTACGCGCTTCTCGTTCTATCTTTCGGCGTTGCGTTACATCTCGACAGGTAACTAGAGTTCCTTCTACCTCGCCTGATTCGTCTCTTAAAATGCTTACCTGTGCCTCTAAAGTTACAGGGAGCCCGTAGAGTGTTTGCGCCGCTAAATCTAAAGTCTGTACTTTATCTTTCATTTCAAAATTAGATTCTGTATTTCCCAACCCTATTTTTACGCATTCTTGTAGCTGTCTATACGCTTCCGTTGAAAAAATAACTGACAGCCCTTCTCGTAATACTTGATGAATACTGTGCCCAAGCATTCGCTTTAAAGATGAGCTAACATAAGACACTTGATAATCTTTATCGATAGTAAAGATCATATCACTCATGCCTTCTGCTAATAATCGATAACGCCTTTCACTATATGACAATCTAATTTTAGAGTCTTCTTCTTCGGTTATATCCCGTGCAGTACCCACATAATAATGTGCTTCATCTGTTTCTGTTTCTGAAAATACACAATCACGAAAACGAATTGTTTTCCAACTGCCATTACTGTGCTTTAGACGCGCATTTGTTTCATTAATCTCTCCAGGAGCCATAGACTTTAATTTATTAACAGCCTCTTCCATTTCGCAAACATCATCTGGGTGTAATAGCACTCGCCAATTTTTATCATGTGGTAAATCTTTTTTTGTATAACCTAACAACTTGCCAATGTCTCGACTGTTGTATCGAGTCTGTTTATTAATAATATCATTCACATAAACGGTATCAGGCAAACTATGAAGCACATGATTCCAAAACTGCTCACTTTGTTTAAGCGCTTTTTCTGCTGTGATACGATCAGTAATATCAATAAAACTTAACAGCGCTTGATTCTTACCCACAATATCCATGGTTACATCAACCAAATAAAAACGCGTGACGCCTTCTATGGTCCTAAATTCGGCTTCTAAACTAAACTGATTTATATTTTTTGATATTAGATCGGTCATTTCGATCATAAGATTTCGGTTATGCTTTCGAAAAAGCGCCATTGTATTTTTTATTAAGTCGGCACGACTTGAATATTCATGAAGCCTTAAAGCAGCATCATTTATTTCAATCAGACTGAAAGATGAATGTAGATTTTCGTATTCATCTGGGTGTGAAGCTATAAAATCGGCTACCGACAAGCCTTGCGTATTACTGAGCCAGTTGCGCACAAGTGATATGTCAACATGCCACATACCAACACCGCAACCATTATAAAGTGCTTGGTATCGAGCTCGACTAATATCTAATAGTTCACGGTCTTGTGACTCTTTTGTCACATCTCGCAAAACCCAAATAATAGATAATTCTGAATCTTGAGAATGAGAACAGTGCCGACTGATATTTAATTGAGTTTTACTGTCATTAAAATCCACTTCAATTGCGCCATAATGATGATCACTACAGGTTTTATCATCCATCACACCTTTATCTAGCCAAGGCATACCTTTAAAAGGCAGTATGTCTGAGATAGGCTTACCTATAATGCTATCAACCGCCCCCAACCAATTATTAGCCGAGTTATTGCAATAAATAATTTCTCCATTAATCGCGGTAGTAATAACTACATCATCAATACAGGCCAGCGCTTGTTCTGATCGCTCATTTTTTTTATTCACCTTTTTAATATTAAGGCCATGCTTGCTTCTTAATAAATAGATTCTAATCCTGAAAGCCACAGCCAATACAATGTAGATCAGGGTGAAAAAGGCGTAAGTAGGTAATAACCTTTGCACTTCTGATATCAGACTGCCCTGCTCTTCTATAGTCGCCACGCTCCAAGGGGTGTACGGCACACTTTGAATACCTGTCATGACTTTATTTTGAAGTAACTGGTCAATTGGCTGCCGACCCTTAAATGGATATATGTGTTTATGCCCAGCTAAAACATAATTTGTTTGACTATCTAACAACCACAATTCAAATCCTTCGAACTGGTTTTGAATTAATTTATCGGCATAAGCATTCACATCTCGTATTACGCTAAAATAGTAATCCACCTGGTTATGATTAAATTTCAGATTAAAATACACACTTTTTTGTTTGATCGACTGGCTCAATTCAAAGTTACCTGAACTCAGTACCTTGGCAGTATTCTCTTTGAAGTAATCCACTGAGTACTGCTTAATGTGCTGATCATCTTTGGCGATAAAATCTTGCAACAAGTCTCCTTGAGCATTAAAGACCAAAAGTCCTCTATAACCGCTCAATAACCCTTTAATGTAATGATCTAGCTGAGTTAAGGGCTTATGCGCCAATGGGTCACTTATTGATTCGTTATCTATATGGTGGGTAATCACGGTGCGTAAAAGGTTAGATTGCGATCGCAGGCTAGTACTGACCTGCATCACGATGCTTGAAGCCGTTAATTGAGCTAATGCTTGTCGCCCCCTATCAACTGAACTTGCTTGCACGTAAAGCAATATCCCCTGAATAATCAGCAGGAAGACAAAGAACAGCCACAATAAGGAAATTACGCGGTCTTTTTTATTTATTATTATTTTTCTAGGTGACATCAGTGTTCCCTGATTGCGTTTAGCCGCCAATTCTATTAGTTTTGCGGCTAACTCCAGCATCACAACCCAATTAAGGGCACAGCACTATGGCTCAATACGTTTTTACAATGAATCGCGTAGGGAAGGTTGTTCCTCCTAAACGCGAAATCCTAAAAGATATTTCCTTATCTTTCTTCCCTGGCGCCAAAATTGGTGTTTTGGGCTTAAATGGCTCAGGTAAATCTACTCTGTTACGCATCATGGCGGGTGTGGATAAAGAATACAACGGCGAAGCGCGACCACAGCCAGATCTCCATATCGGATACCTACCACAAGAACCGGAACTAGATCCTAACAAAGATGTGAGGGGAAATGTAGAAGACGGTTTACGCGAGTTATTTGATGCCATGGCAGAGCTAGACCAAGTCTATGCTGCCTATGCTGAACCAGAAGCCGATTTCGATAAATTGGCTAAAAAACAGGGCCGATTAGAAGCCATTATTGAAGCCAATGACGGCCACAATATCAATAACATTATGGAACGTGCCGCTGATGCATTACGCCTTGCAGAATGGGATGCAGATGTAACCAAGCTATCAGGTGGTGAGCGCCGCCGTGTGGCTTTATGCCGTTTATTGCTTAGTAAGCCAGACATGCTGTTACTCGATGAACCAACCAACCATTTGGATGCAGAATCTGTTGGCTGGCTTGAACGCTTTTTAGAGAACTATCCAGGAACTGTAGTGGCCATTACCCATGATCGCTATTTCTTGGATAACTGTGCCGAATGGATTCTGGAACTTGACCGTGGACACGGCATTCCATTTGAAGGTAATTACACGTCTTGGCTAGAGCAAAAAGAAGCTCGATTAGAACGCGAGGATAAAAAACACGGTGCCCTAGAAAAAACAATTAAACACGAACTGGAATGGGTACGATCTAATCCAAAAGCCCGCCAAGCGAAAAGCAAAGCCCGTTTGGCCCGATTTGATGAATTAAACAGCCAAGATTTCCAAAAACGAAATGAAACTAATGAAATTTTCATTCCACCTGGTCCACGCTTAGGCGACCTGGTTGTTGAATTTGATGGCATAAGTAAAAGCTTTGGCGGCAAGTTATTAATTGATAACTTCAGCGCTAAAATTCCCGCTGGTGCAATCGTAGGCGTTGTAGGTGCCAACGGCGCTGGTAAATCGACATTATTCAGAATGATTGCAGGAGAAGAGCAACCGGATAGCGGCACCATTAGAATTGGTGAAACCGTTAAGTCAGCATTTGTTGAACAACTTCGTGATCAGCTAGATGATAACAAATCTGTATGGGAAGCCATCAGTGACGGTATGGAGCAATTGCAAATAGGCACATACGAAACCAGTTCTCGTGCTTATTGTGGTCGCTTTAACTTCAAAGGGGCTGATCAAAAGAAACGCGTTGGCGAATTGTCTGGTGGAGAACGAGGTCGCTTACAACTGGCCTGTGTCCTTAAGCAAGGGGCTAACATGCTGTTATTGGATGAACCATCCAATGACCTAGATGTTGAGACGCTTCGAGCATTAGAAGAAGCCTTGCTGAGCTTCCCTGGTTGTGCCGTGGTGATATCGCATGATCGCTGGTTCTTAGATCGCATTGCAACCCACATCTTAGCTTATGAAGGTGATAGCCAGTTGTACTTCAATGAAGGCAATTACCAAGACTATTTGGACGATCGTAAACGTCGTTTTGGTGCCGAAGCTGAATCACCAAAACGCATTAAATATAAAGCCATCTAGTTTTAATAACAGAACGCTTTAAACTCTAAAAAGCCCAGCCTCGCTGGGCTTTTTGGTCTAAACTGAAATCAGTAAATATATACTTGGAGGGCTATCATGAGTGAACACAGAAGCTTCACAAGAATTGCTTTTGATGCAGAAACCACTGTCGAACAAGATGGTGCCCAGTGGCCTGTAGAGCTATTAGATATCAGCTTAAACGGGGTTTTATTTAAGCAGCCTGATGAATGGAAAATTCACCCGGCTAAACCACTCCTCATTAATATCAAGATTACAGATCGAACCAACATAAATATGGAAGCTAACCTGGTGCATATCACTGCACAAGAAGCGGGTTGCCAGTGTTTAAACATCGACCTAGATAGCATTACCTTGCTAAAGCGATTAATAGAACTCAACGTGGGTGATGATGCATTTTTAGAGCGCGAACTAAGCGCCCTTATTAGTCAGCATGCTACATAAACTCTCAAGTTAACGTTTACATAAACTCTAATGCTTGTGAAATATGTTCTACCGGAATAACTTTCATACCCTTAATTCCACCTTTCGGGATATTAGCTTTTGGAGCGATAGCACGAGTAAAGCCATGCTTAGCCGCTTCTTTCAAGCGCTCTTGTCCACTTGGTACTGGGCGTATTTCTCCTGATAACCCTACCTCACCAAATACCACTAAGTCTTGATCCAGCGGTCGATCTCGAAAGCTAGAAAGCACTGACATTAACAATGCTAGATCTGCCGAGGTTTCTGATACGCGTACACCGCCTACCACATTAATATACACATCTTGATCACCTGTATGTACGCCACCATGCCTGTGCATAACAGCTAATAACATCGATAACCGATTTTGATCAAGACCTACTGCAACACGCTTAGGCTGGCCAAAGTGGCTTTCGTCTACCAGTGCCTGTATTTCTACTAAAATAGGCCGTGTGCCCTCCCAAACGACCATAACAACAGATCCGCTTACGGGTTTGTCTGAGCGAGTTAGAAAAATGGAACTTGGGTTTTTGACTTCCTTCATTCCAGTTTCCATCATGGCAAATACACCCAATTCATTTACTGCACCAAATCGGTTTTTGATACCTCGTAATGTGCGAAAACGGTTATCACTGTCACCTTCTAACATGATCGAACAATCGATCATGTGCTCTAATACTTTTGGACCAGCTAAAGATCCATCTTTAGTCACGTGCCCCACCAGAAATAAAACCGTATTACTTTGCTTGGCGAACCGTGTGAGATACGCAGCGCTTTCTCGAACTTGCGACACACTGCCCGGTGCCGACTCAACCCCAGGTGTGTGCATAACTTGAATAGAATCAATGACCATGACCTTAGGCGGATTATTTTTCGCTATAGACACAATTTGCTCAACATCAGTCTCTGTTAGCATTTCAATTTTATCAGTCGGTAAATGTAACCGCTGAGCCCTAAGAGCCACTTGCTGCAATGACTCTTCACCTGTGATGTATAAAACAGGCATATGCTCAGCCAGGTAACACATGATTTGCAATAACAGCGTCGACTTACCCGCACCAGGATGGCCACCCACTAAGTTCACTGAACCGGGAACTAGGCCGCCACCTAATACCCGATCAAATTCATTCATACCAGATGAGAACCTTGGTAAATCCGCCAGTGATATCTCGTTTAGCTTAACGACTTTATTAACACCTAAGCCACTGCCACCACCGGCATAGCCTTCACGAGCACTGCCCGATTTAGCCGGTGTAACCGTGAACTCTTTTAGCGTATTCCATTCATCACACGCGTTGCACTGACCTTGCCATTTACTATGATCTGCACCGCACTGACTGCATACATACGCAACTTTACGTTTTGCCATACTGATTCTATTTTCTATTGTTAAGTTTGATTCGATTATGACATATAAAAAACGGGAGCCTAAGCTCCCGTTATTTAATTCATACTATGTCATTTATAGTTAGACATTTAAGCCACTTGCTTAGGCCCTTTAGCCACATATCTAAACCAAACAATTGCCCACACTGCTGACAACAACGACCCCACTAATATACCTAAACGATCCTGTGAAAAAGTATTATCACCGCTCTCCTCGAAAGCAAGACCACCGATAAACAAACTCATGGTAAAACCAACCCCACATAATATTGCAACGCCGTACATTTGCGACCAGCTAACATTATCAGGCATATCACCCAGTTTAAGCTTGGTGCCAATCCATACCATCAATAACACGCCTATTTGCTTACCAAAGAATAACCCTAGGATAATACCCAGTGAAATTGAATCAGTTACATCTGTTATCTTTAAGTTCGTTAGGGCAAGGCCGGCATTTGCAAATGCAAATACAGGCAGTACAAAAAAGCTAACAAGTCCATGAAGATCATGTTCCAGCTCGATTACAGGCTTAACTTTTTTACCATCCCAATCTACGCCTTTCATTGGAATAAATATGGCTAGAATCACACCTGCTAATGTAGCGTGTACACCAGATTTAAGCAGCGCGACCCACATAATAATACCAACAAATATATAAGCTGATTTGGTGACTATTTCCATTCTATTCATAAATGCCAGCACGCCAATACAAGCACCACTGGTTAGCAAGGCTGATATTGATAAGTTATCTGTGTAGAAAATTGCGATAACAATAATTGCACCCAAATCATCAAAAATTGCCAAGCTCACTAAAAATATTTTTAATGCACTTGGAACACGATCGCCCAATAAAATTAAAATACCTAGCGCAAATGCAATGTCTGTGGCGGTTGGTATTGCCCATCCTTGAATCGCCACTTCATTACCCCAGTTTAATGCTGCATATATAGATGCAGGAAACACCATTCCACCCACAGCTCCTAGAGCGGGTAGCGCTATTTTCTTAGCCGAGTTTAATTCTCCATCTATCACTTCACGCTTTAGCTCTAAACCTACTAATAAAAAGAATATAGCCATGAGCCCATCATTGACCCATAGTAATAACGGCTTAGAGATTGCGAATTCTTCGATCGCCACAGTAAGGTTAAGAGTAAGTAATTGCTCGTACACCCAAGCGAAAGGTGAATTTGCCACAATTAAAGCTAATGCAGCAGATACCATTAGTAATAAACCACTGGATGCTTCAAGTTTTAAAAATCGTCTGATGGGTTCTAACATGCTTATCTCTGCTGATTATTTAAGAGGATGCTGACATAAATTCGTCAAGGTTCCAATAAAAGTTATATAACGTTTTCTTAATGATAGCTGGGTTTAGTTATAACGAAAAGTTACTATATCGAATTTTTTTCGGTTTAATTAATTAATAAAAAATATTATTTACTATGAGTGAAAAAACCCATTAAAACGTTAATTTTAATGGGTTTTTCTATTAACCATATTTTTTATAAGTAAATATTAAGCGATTATTACACTTTAAAAAATATTACTTATGATACGCAGGGCTTAGTTCCGCTACTGCTTCTATAAACGCCTTCGCATGTTCTGGGTCCACAAATTGATGAATCCCATGACCTAGGTTAAATACATGGCCAGTTCCGGTTCCGTAACTTTCTAAAATAGTTGAAACTTCTTCACGAATACGTGATGGGCTAGCGTATAAAACAGAAGGGTCCATATTTCCTTGCAATGTTACTTGATCACCTACGCGACGACGTGCATTACCAATATCGGTTGTCCAATCTAAACCAAGAGCATCACAGCCAGTATCTGCCATAGACTCAAGCCATTGACCTGCACCTTTTGTGAATAAAATCACAGGCACTTTACGACCTTCGTGCACACGAATCAAACCATCTACAATTTGCTGCATGTATTTAAGTGAAAATTCTTGGTAAGCCGCATGACTTAACACACCACCCCAAGTATCAAAAATTTGTACAGCTTGTGCACCCGCTTTGATTTGAGCATTCAAATAATCGATTACTGAAAGCGCTAGCTTGTGAAGCATCTGATGCATCACTTCAGGCTGACTGTACATCATGCCTTTTACATGACGGAAATCTTTAGAGCTACCACCTTCAACCATGTAAGTAGCTAATGTCCAAGGTGAACCAGAAAAACCAATCAATGGCACGCGACCGTTCAATTCTCGACGAATAGTGGTCACTGCATCTGTTACGTATGATAAACGCTCCGATGTTTTAACCACTGGTAACGCTTCTACATCTGCTGCTGTGCGTACCACTTTTTTGAACTTAGGGCCTTCACCCGTTTCAAAATACAAACCCAAATCCATGGCATCAGGAATAGTCAAAATATCACTAAATAAAATTGCCGCATCAAGATCAGGATAACGATCTAAAGGTTGTAATGTTACCTCACATGCAAAGTCAGGGTTGGTGCAAAGATCCATAAAAGATCCTGCATCTTTACGACTAGCACGATATTCAGGAAGGTAACGACCCGCTTGGCGCATCATCCAAACTGGAGTGCGATCAACAGGTTCTTTTAAAAGTGCTTTTAGGAAACGATCGTTTTTAAGTTCTGTCATTGCTCTACTTACTATAAAAGTAGAGTGCGCATTGGCACTCTACTAAAGGCTAATCATTATTTAATCTTGCACATCAAATTGACCGATCACTATATAATCATCAATATCAAAAACAGGGTCAGTTACTCGTAGCGTTATATTTAAGCTGTCTGTTACAGGATCACTAGACGCGTCAGGGTTTAATGTAAATGTTACAACCGTTGGCTTACTTTCATTACTGATTGGCGCTTCAAATATATTGGTCACCGGATCTATAGATACACCTGTCGCATTACCGCTAGCATTATATGCTGCATTTGAGAGAGTTCCATTCTGAGTAGTGATCACTAAAGTACCTTCAGCCAGCCCTGCATCACATGCATTTCTCACTACCACCGTGAAGCTCTGAGCACCACCTTGGATATCTATAATCGTATTAAGATCAATAACACCTACTTCTTTACTGGCTAAAGTTAATTGAGGCCCCAACAAATCAACATTTAAACTGCTAGATAAGATACTTTCACTACTTGTCGTTTTAACTTCAGCTGAAATGCTGCCGATACCCGTTACTGTTGTGAATGTTTCTGGTCGTAAAATATTTGCTGCTACTATATGTCCACGTTCAGCCAAATAGTCATATTTCGCGTCAGGGCCTTTCACCGCCCCATGGTTATCTAGCCATACAGAATATGTATCAACTGGGTAATTACTTAATACCGCGCCACCTCCAGTACTTGTTACAACATCTACATCCACAGTATCAAAGCCAATGCTGCTTTCCATTGCTAAATTATTTCGACGGGCCTTTGAATCAGAGATTCTCCAACCAATTAACTGTGACGCAGAACTTGCATCTACACATTCTAATTCAGTACTTGTATCAAATTTCTTTTCAGTAGAATCCCATGCAAAAGGCCCCTCTATATACGCATCATTAGAAGTAGACATTTGTAAGCGAGTTGATAGAACGATGTCTACCTGCTCTGCACAGTGACCTTCTTCTATAGCCGCATCAGTGCAATTAACACCCTGGTATTTACCAGAAGGGGTCTCATCTATAGAGTTGTTATTATTGCTGTCGATAAACTCTTCATAAAAATTTGAGCTACCAGCTTCGTATGTACCCGAGTTATCTACAGTCACCAAATATGCACTATCAGCCCATAAAAAATCTGCTGTACCGTCACCATCTAAATCGACGTCAGGCTGATAAGTTCCAGTAGTTGAATATATGCCATCACCATTCGCGTCGATATAAGACTCACCAAATGATTCAAAGCTTTCTTTCAAATCAAATAGGCCATTTGAATTCGAATCTTGATAGTTCCCCGCGCCACGAGTATAGGCAACAATAGTGACCAAACCATCTACAGGGCGAGGGTTCGCGCTAATCCAATTTACTGAACATGCACCATTACTGGTTACACAGCTAGATTCAACTATCCCACCTGTAGCACGAAAATATACGCTGGTTCCATCAATAACCGGATTTTGATAGTGATCACCAAGGTGTACGGTTACTGATACTGTTTCACCATTCACATTCCATGCTGGAGCATTATAAGATGACAGCGCTATACTAGAGCTGTTTTGATCCGCTAGGCTAGTTGCCATGGTCACTGGCGTTGATAATGTTGAGATTGTCTTAAGTACTGCACCGTCAATATCTTTAACATCTACTAATGCTTTAATCCTTACAACACCAGATACATTACCTGAATTCAGCATGGTTTTTACTCTCCCATCCTGGTCAGTAATAGCAGTAGTAAGGGATAGACTGGCACCTCCTAACTCATGATCAAGAACAAATCTTACTGTTCTATCAGGCATAGGGTTACCTGATTCATCGATAACTTGGAATTCTATTTCTGATAGAGCTGGGCTTGTTTCTGTACCAAACCCATCTAACGCAATAGTGCTATCCGTTACTGTAATAAATTGTACTGCACCAATTATTGCAGCCTCAACGTCTATAGAACCTCGAGCAGTAGCGATTACATCTATTGACGAATCATCACTTGCTTCACCTATATAAACAACAACATTATCCGTTGCTCCTGCTTCCTTACCGCAACCTTTATCCTTGTATGTCGATGTTGCGGTTGCTGAGGCTTCCATTTCTTCTGGAGAAAATTCCGCTAGGCCTAACTGACTACATGTCGATCTAAAAAATACTTGTTGGACGCCTAAATAATGTGCATTCGCATCACTTAAATCCACAATATCTACCGTTACTGACGTTGTACCATTTGCTGATAATGTTTCATTTACTGAAAGTGACGTTTGTATCTCGCCATTACTATAAGCGGTACCAACACCACTACCTAAACCTAGATTGGCGACTTCAATTTCTTCAACTGGGTCCGGCTCTGTCTCTTCTCTTTCTTCAGCCTCTTCTTCAGTCGTATCTGTTGAGGCACTTCCACCAGTAACATCTCCATCGGACCCACCGCAGGCCGCTAACATTGCTAGAAACGTAACAAGGGTTAATTTTTTTATAATTTTATTCATATGACTCTCCGTTAAAACCCTAAAATATATAACTAGGATTCTCTAATTTCTCCATAATCTCTTCATTGTACTAAGTTAGCTGAAATTATCTATACTACTGGATAACAGGCTCACGACTAATTCACAGAACCAAAAAAGCACGGCAAACCGTGCTTTTAAAGATGTGTTATCAAAGTCTGAAATAAATATTCAAAACCTCAACAGAACCACTGTGCAAATTTTAAACATCTAAGAAGTCTAAAATTCCTTCAGCGGCTTGACGCCCTTCCCAAATAGCTGTCACTA